>JAFXHW010000197.1 GCA_017533545.1 Clostridia bacterium | reverse complement strand
GCAAAGCTCTTCAAAATGACTCCCCTTGAGGATTCGTTCGACTGCAATTTCACCGTGCTCGTTGACGGCTCTCCCCGTCTTATGGGCATCTGCGAGATCCTCACCGAATGGATCCGTTTCCGCATGAACTGCATTCAGCGCATCTTCCGCTTTGACTTGAACAAGAAAAAGGACCGCCTCCATCTTCTTTTGGGTCTCGGAAAGATACTGCTTGACATCGACAAGGCGGTCAAGATCGTCCGCACCACCGAAAAGGAAAGCGACGTAGTTAAAAACCTTATGGAAGGCTTCGGAATCGACGAGATCCAGGCCGAATACATCGCCGAAATAAAGCTCCGCCACTTAAACCGCGAATATATTCTGAACCGCCTCGCTGAGATCGAAGGTCTTGAAGCCGAGATTGCCGATATCGAGGATATGCTCAAAAGCGAGCGCCGTCAGAAGGACTATATCGCCGCTCAGCTGCGTGAAATCAAAAACAAATACGCTATTCCCCGTCAGACACAGCTCATCTACGACGAGGACATCAAGGAATTTTCCGAAGAGGACTTTATTGAGACCTTCAACGTCCGCCTCTTTATGACCCGCGAGGGATATTTCAAGAAGATCGCGCTCACCTCTCTGCGCGCAAGCGAGGAACACAAGCTCAAGCCGGGCGACGAGATCGCATATATTGAGGAAAGCACCAATGTTGCAGGCGAGCTTCTCTTTTTCTCGGACAAGGGTCAGGCATACAAGGCCCGCGTTGCCGATTTCGATGTCACCAAGGCATCGGCGCTCGGCGACTACATCCCCGCAAAGCTGGGCTTTGACGAGGGTGAAAAGGTCGTGTTCATGAAGTTGATACACAACTACAACGAAAAGGACAACATGATCTTCATCTTCGAAAACGGCAAGGGTGTGCGCGTTCCCGTTATATCCTATCAGACAAAGTCCAACCGCCGCAAGCTGGCCAATGCATATTCGACCGTTTCCCCCCTCGTTGCCGCACTTTACGAAGACGATGCCAAGGATCTTCTCATCGTTACCAACACCAACCGCGCAATGACTATAAAGAGCTCGCTCATTTCGCTCAAGACCACTCGCGTAAGCCAGGGCGTTCAGATCTTCACCTTAAAGCGAGGTGCAAAAGTAATTGACGCAACCTTCGACACACTCAAATACGGCGATCCCAAAAAGTATCGCAAGATAAAGATACCCTCCTCGGGCAATCCGCTCGACGACGGTCAGACAAAATTTGATATCGACTGATCATATTTTTTGAAAGGGCAAGGGCATTTTTAAATAATTGCCTACAGTATTATGGCTGAAATTTATTCGGTATCGCTTGACAAGCTGATTGAAGAATTCAACCTCGAAATCATTTATCTGCCAAGCGACAGAAAAGTAAAGATCGAGCGCAACGACGTCAACCGTCCCGGTATGGCTCTGGCCGGATTTTTCGGACATTTTGAGGCGGGACGCATTCAGATAATCGGAAAGGGCGAGGCCGAATACATCTCCTCGCTTGCCGACGGTGTCCGTGCCGATCACGTTGAGGAATTTGCCGCGCACAATCCGATCGCTATCGTATACACATCCTCGCTTGATATACACAGCGAGATGCTTGAAAGTGCAAAAAAGCACGATATCCCCGTTCTGCGTACCACAATGGGCACGTCGGAATTTATGGCGGCCCTCATTGCATCGCTCAATATTTACTTAGCACCCCGCATCACACGTCACGGCGTTCTCGTCGAGGTCTACGGCGAGGGTATACTTATCACGGGTGACAGCGGTATCGGTAAGAGCGAAACGGCTATCGAGCTTGTTAAGAGAGGTCACCGACTGATCGCCGACGACGCGGTCGAGATCAAAAAGGTATCGTCGCGCACTCTTGTCGGCTCGGCACCCAACCTCATTCGCTATTTCGTTGAGCTTCGCGGCATCGGCATCGTCGACGTCCGCCGTATCTTCGGTATGGGATCGGTTAAAGAAACCGAGAAGATCGACCTCGTTATAAATCTGGAGCCCTGGGTTCAAGGCAAAATGTACGACCGCTTCGGGCTTGATTCCGAGCATATGACCATCATGGGCATTACCGTGCCGATGATCACCATCCCCGTAAAGCCGGGCCGCAATCTGGCGATCATTCTTGAGATCGCCGCAATGAACAACCGTCAGAAAAAGATGGGATACGACACCGCAGTCGAGTTCAACAAGATGCTCATGGAGCAGATGTCGCTCGAGCAGGATTAAAGATCCGTGCGGTTTAAAGCTTCGTTATCATTAACAATTGAAAATTAATCACCATTTCAGGAGGCATACTATGTCTACATTTAAAGATTTCAGAATCGACAGAGACAGAAAGATTCGCGTTGGTATCATCGGTACAGGCTGGATCGCCGAAGCCCACATTCAGAGCTATCTCAGGATGCCCGACGTTGAGATCGTTGCAGGCGCAGATTTAGTTGAGGGAAGAGCCGAGGCCTTCTTTGCTCGCTACGGCGTTGAAAACGTTCGTTGCTATCCCGATCACAAATCGATGATCGACAACGAAGAGCTCGATTGCGTTTCGGTTTGTACCTACAACCGCCAGCACGCACCCTGCACCATTTACGCTTTACAGCACGGCATTCACGTTCTTTTGGAAAAGCCCATGTGCGTAACTCTCGAGGAAGCGCTCGACATCTGCCGCGCAGAAAAGGAATCGGGCAAGATCCTCTCTATCGGATTCCAGCCCCGCTTTGACGCCAACATGAAAAAGATAAAAGAGATCGTTGAATCGGGCACGCTCGGCGACGTTTACTACATTCAGACCGGCGGCGGACGCAGACGCGGCATTCCCACTCCTCGCGGAACCTCCTTTATCACCGACGAGACCGCGGGCATCGGCGCTCTTGCCGACATCGGCTGCTACTCGCTCGATATGGTGCTCAACGCGATCGGCTACCCCAAGCCTCTTACGGTTTCGGGCTACAAGTCGGCATTTTTCGGCACCGATCCCAATACATATCCCGCACATCCCGAATATGCAAAGGCGTTCGAGGTTGACGATTTCGCGGCTGCCTTCATTCGTCTTGAGGGCGGCGTGATCCTTGACTTCCGCATCTCCTGGGCTATGAACATAAATACTCCCGGCGATACCATCATTCTTGGCACGAAGGCCGGACTTCGTATTCCTTCCACCGACTGCTGGAATGGCACCGTCGGCGGCCCCATGACCCTTTATTACCAGGACGAAAACAACAACTGCGTCGAAGAAATCGTTCCGATCATCGAGGACAACGGCCCTTCGCTCTTCGACCGCAAGATCCGCTCCTTCCTCGATGCCGCAAGAAATGATCTCCCCTCGCCCGTACCGTCAAGCCAGATCCTCTACAATCAGGCTATCATCGACGGTATCGTAAGATCCGCCAACCTCGGACGCGAGATCGAACTCGAGATTCCCGAAATATAATAAACGAACATTTAAAAATGCGTCCGAAAAGACAGGTTCTCATAAGGATGTTTAAACTTGACTTGTAGGGACCTGCGTCCTCGACGGTCCAAGACATATTTTGCTACGCAGTAAACAAATAATTAACCCCGACAGATTTGCAACAAAATCTGTCGGGGTTAAATTTTATCTATGTTTTTATTTTTTATAACATAGGTAAAACACTTCACCTACATATTCAAGATTCGCTTTTTGAGCAGTTCGTAATGATGCAATATTATCCGAGGAACATTCATAGTTAATCGTTGATATACCGTTTTTTTGTAAACAGTCACATAGTGCCGCAACATTTGAAACAGCATATCCTTTTTTTCGATTATTTACATTAGTTTCAACGCCTATTTCTGTACTTCCATCCTCGAGGTAATGGCAATTTTCTATAGCCCAAGAAATAAGTTCGCCGTTTATGACAGTGCCAAATCCGCGATAATTATAACAGTCACCATCCCACATCTTCCTGTTGATACCATATCTCGGGAAATCATCTGAGATTTCAATTGTGGATGGCAAAACAACATCCTTATTGATTTTTGTTGACGATGAACATATAAATCTATTCTTTTGGCTTATCCAAACATTTTTATAATGGCGTGTGGCAAAGGAATTACTTAATATTTCCGTATATATGTCAACCAAATTATTGGAAGCAGTTAACCGATTGATCAACTCACGATTGTCTATGATGTTTGGGACTTGTATTTCCCATAAATCGTTACGATGAAGCATTTCAATAATAATCGTGGTATTAAGTTTTAAGGCATCAGATATATCGATCTTTTTAATATCGAGTTTCATATCTACTCCTTTCAACTTTTACCAAATTCCAATTTATCGCGCTTGTTTTATCGCCAGTTTCGCCTTTGTATTACAGCGTTGTAAACAACGCGGGCACAGGGCAAGCCCATACTCCTTTGTAGGGCGGGGGTTTACTCCCGCCGCCTTGTTGGCTTAGATCCTATGTTACGGCGGGAGCAAG
>JAFXHW010000196.1 GCA_017533545.1 Clostridia bacterium | reverse complement strand
GCTCGACGGCATTGAGGTCTTCAATATGCATCCCGGCCACAACAGCCGCGTTTCGCTGGCGGCGAAGTACGCGTCGGACAATCATCTTGTCACCGTCGGCGGCAGCGATTATCACCATCATGGCTTGGCGGGACTCATCTTTGCGCGATTTAAAACGCTCCCCCGTGACTCCGTCTCCCTTGCAAAGCTGCTCAGATCGGGCGATTACATCTTCGATCTCGGCGGACACGCAATAGTACCGAACAGATAAAAACAGCCGCCCACGGGCGGCTGTTTTTTAATACTCCAATTCTTCGTATCGGTCTACTGTAATCTCAAGCGCATCCAATATATAGCGCTCGATATTGTCGTAATTCGAGTACATATTATTTTGTCTTGTTCTGTAGAGCTTTTCGTTGAACATATGCGATATTCCGCCGAAATCAAATGCATCGGCCACATCGTAAACGATACCGTCGAATATTACGTCAAGCATCTTTTTGGCGCGCTCATCGGGTGTATCTTTCACCTTTAAAACTGTCTCAACAAACGTCGGATAGGTAGTATAACGTGACTCTGCTGCAAGTGCTTCAAGCATTATGCCGGTAAAATCGAGATCTGTATTGTTCTTCGGTATCGCAATGGCACCCGAATTTCCGTACTGGACGGTGGTATAGTAGTCCTCCTGATTGACGTCATATTTCGGCTGGGGCAATATGCCGTATTCGATATCGGTATCCATATTGCGTGCATCGTAAAGGATCTCGTGATAAAACAGCGTATTTCCGCTGTTGAAGACGAAGGCGGGCGAATGCGCCTTTGCCCAGTTGTTGGTGACGACCTCTCCCCAAAGGGTATTGCTCGAAAAGATCACGCCGCTGAGCTTTTCAATGGAATCATACATTCTTTCGCTTTTTGCGACCATATAGGGGACGTCCTCGCTGTCCTTTTCTGAAAAGCGATTGCCCATTCCGAAGAGCAGTGAGGAAATATAGGTATACGAGCCCGACATAAATCCGAAGCGGTCGTCATCGTAATCCATCCATCCGTCGGAATTGACGTCCTCGGTAACGATTTTAACGCACCGAAGCATTTCTTCAACCGTCCAATTACCGTTTTCCGCCACGGTATACAGATCGCCGAGGTGAAACTCCTCTGCCATATCGCGATTGAATATAATTGCAAAAACGCGCTGCTTTTCGTAAAGCACGTAGTCGCCCGATATTACGTAAAGGCGGCCGTTCATAGAAAAGGCCTTTTGTGAGTTCTCATTCCACCAGGGCTTTGAGATATCGAGATAAGGAACGGTGTGGAGCTCGAGATATTCGCCATTGGTCGAATAGGAAAGAAGTCTTCTCGGAATATCGGCAACGAAATGGTACTTGAAATCAAAGGAAGCTGTCAGCATTCTTATCGTCTCGGCGGGATTTTCCACTCCGTCCGCCTTGATGACTACCTTATAACGGTCTTCGATCGTTTTGTTTCTGAAATAGATGGCATCATTCAAAACCTCACCTATCTCTTCTTCAACGTAATATTCAAAATAATTGTGCGGATGATTTTCGCCGCGATACCACTGGAGGATCCAGAATTCCTTGTTGTCGAACGTTTCCTCGGGAAGATCGGGGTAAATACGTCCGTCGTCGGTGATGCTTTCGGTTATTCTTTCCGTTACGTGCTCATCGGTATCGGTATTATCCGCGCAGGCGATAGCGGTCAACACCGTTGATGCAAAGACAATTAACGCTATTATACGCTTAAACAATGTCATATTTCCCTCTGTCTTTCAAAAAAGCACGATCTGAGATCGTGCTTTTTTTCATTTATTAAAGAGCGAGAATCTTGTCCATGTCCTCGGTGATACCGCGAAGACCTCTTTCATCTGCGCCGAGCTCGGCAGTAACCCAACCGTTGTATCCGGTTGCGTTGAGCTCATCCATAACTGCCTTCCAATCGATACCCGATTTGAGAAGAGAGCACCACTCGAAGCTGTCAAATCCGTGAAGCACAAATCCCTTGATGTGAACTCTCTTGATTCTCTTGCCGAGAGTCTTGATCCAATGCTGAGGATATGCATAAATTACAACGTTACCGATGTCGAAATACGCCTTAACGTAGTCGCTTTCGAAGGAATCGATGAACTTAGCCATATCGGCGGGAGTGAGCAGGAACTTGTTCCATACGTTCTCGATAGCGAGAGTGATTCCTCTCTCTGCGGCATAGGGTACTACCTCGTCGAGCGTGAGCTTTGCATTTACGAGAGCTTCTTCGTAGGTGATGTCGGGCATTACGCCGCCGGGTACAGTGAGTACGGTATCACAGCCCATGTAAACTGCGGTATCAACTGCTCTCTTATAGCATTCGGCACTCTTTTTGCGAACCTCGGGATCATGAGAGGTAGCGATGTTATCCCATGCGCCGCTGGTCATGATGGAGGGACAGATCATGTCGTACTTTTCAAAAAGAGCCTTAACCTCGGCACGCTTATCTTCCTCAATGGTAGGAAGCTCAACTGCGGCAAAGCCTGCCTCTTTTGCGGCAATAAGGCATTCTTCGATAGTGCCGTTGCCGATACATTCAAGATATATAGATTTTCTGTTGGTCATATTAACCTCCGTAAAAGTTATATTTTTTTTACTTATACATCAATTATATCAGCCGAAAGAAAAAAATGCAATATTTTGAATATATTATTTACTTTTTATTTTCATCATTTGCCGCAAAAACGCTCAAAGATTGTTGAAATTGTAACACCGATATGCTATAATGAACTGGTAAACACCGAAAGGATATGCGATGTTCGCAATTAATGATATATGAAAAACGCAAAAAGATACATACTGTCTGCCGCAGTCGCGCTTCTGGCTATAATGCTTGCCGCACTGATAATATACTCTGTTGCCCAACAGCGAGCCATTGATGCTTTCAATGCCGCGAGGGAAAGTGAGAGTGTCGAAATATACGAATCGCTCAAATACGAGCTTGACAGCGTGGGCACCCTGAAGCTTTTCTCGCCTGTCGGACGCGACATTTCTCCCGATGAATTCGTCTTCTATCTCGGCGATGAAACAATAAAGGCAGAATATACTCAAAATCCCGATTTTTCGGCCAAAGGTGAGCAGAGCATCTCTCTTCGGGTATCGATCGGCGGCCTTTCGCGCGATATAAAAGCCACTCTTACCCTTTTCGAAATAGTCAAAAAACTAAGCATCAGCTACACCGATATTGAGAATATCACCATACGTGATTTTGTGCCGAACGAAAAGGTCGATGCCCGATTTGTCGGTCTTTCCCCGTCGGATATCTCATCAGAATCGGTAGGCGAGTACACCTTCAAGATCGAGGTGTCGGGCGAGATATATGAGGTGGTCCTCTCGGTCATCGATGACCTACCTCCCGAAGCAAAAGCGCTCGAATACACCGCATATATCACCGAAAGCCTTCCCGATCCGTCAAAACTTGTCGATTCGGTATACGACATAAGCGAGGTGACTGTGGAATATCTTTCCGCCGTTCTTTACGATGGCGTTGGAAAATACAATTATGATATTCTTATCACAGATTCATCGGGAAACGAAACGACGGTAAGCTCGGTTTTAAATGTAATCGGTGAACCCACGCGCAGCGATGAAAAGATCTACGTATCGAGCGGATCGCTTCCCGAAGACATAGTCGAACGAATTGAAAATGTAGCAAAAAAATACGCCGGTTACGATTACGGCATTTACGCGCGCGATCTTAAAACCGGCTTTGTTTTTTCTTATAACAGCGAAACGAATATCCGCGCGGCAAGCACGGTAAAAGCGCCCTTTGCCTACTACGTCTGCCTCGAGCTTGAAAAGGAGGATTGCCCCTATACCCTCGATTCCCTTCTCGAATACACCGAAGAGCAGTACTGCATCGGAGAAGAAGGGTATATAAACCGGATGCCCTACGGCAGCAAATTTTCGGTACGCGAAATACTTGATGCCAACATTACTCTGTCCGACAACTCAGCATACTATATGCTGCACGACTACTTCGGATACAAAGGATACAACGAGCTTATCAAATCGCTCGGAGTGACCGTCTGGCTCAACGGCAGCAACATCAAATGGGGTCTTTACAGCCCGCGCGAGCTTGCGATAATATGGCAGGAGATATACCGCTATATCGAAAGCGACGGTATTTACAACGAGCTTTTACGCGGCCTGCTTATAGGAGCGGAATACAATTTCACAAAATCTGCCCTGCCCCACTATTCGACAGTGGCTCATAAATCGGGATTCAACAACTACTCACATTGTGATGCCGCGATAATATACGGAGAAAGTTCAACGCGCGAAATAAAACCCAACGACTATGTTTTAAGCGTTATGAGCACGGTAAACAATGCCGACTCCAATCCCAACAAGGCTCTTATCGCCGAGCTTACCAAGATTGCCGATGACATCATGTGCTCGTATCAGAGTTACTGATCGTTTTTTCCAAAAACTCGGACGGGATATATTTTTCCACGTATGCGACAAGCTCCGATCGGCTGACGCTGTTTCCATAGTATGAAATGCCGTGCGAGGCGGCAAGCTCTTCGGTAAAATCGTCAAGAAAGATCACGCTGTTTTGCTTAAAACGGGAGTTGAAATAGTATACAGTAGGCGCAAAAATGACATTTTCGGCTACGGTATCGTTTTCGTATTTGACGATGTCAAAGCTGAGCAGTCCACCGAGCATATTCTGACCCAACTTCATTTCGGCGCACAGATTTCCGAGCGAATACGCACAGAGAGTGCGATTGCCGTTGTCGCTTTCTATCCAGCCCATCGGCTGTATTACATGAGGATGATGCCCGATTATAACATCTGCCCCAAGATCACACATAAGCGACGCGTAATATTCTTGATTTTCGCTGGGGATAAAGCTGTTTTCATTTCCCCAATGCACCGACACCAAGACTATATCGGCAGCATCGACTGCCGCAGGGATCTGCTCTTTCAAAACATCCTCGCGCAAAATGGGAATCTTAAACGGGGAGCTGTCTGTGCCGCGACCCATATTTGTAAATTCGGTATACGACAAAACAGCTATCTTTACGCCGTTTTGCTCATATATTTTGAGCTCATTAAAATCCGCATCATCGTAGTAGCCGCCGACGGTAAAAACTTGCTTTTCCTGCCGAAGGTAATCTACGCTTTCACGCAAAGCGCTCACCCCATGATCAAGCATATGGTTGTTTGCCACGTTTATAATGTCAAATCCGGCATCTATAAGGCAATCGACAACGTCGACAGGACTGTTGAATCGCGGGTAATACTCAAGCGGGAGCGATTTTGCGCTGATCGTTTCCTGATTGATAAAGGCCACGTCGGCAGACGATATTTTCTCTTTTATATACTGAAACTGATGGGAAAAATCGTATTGGTAACTGCCGTTTGACATTTTTGACGCTTCGAGAACATTGCCGTAATAGACGATGTTGTCGCCCGCCGCGATAAAGCTCACTCTTTTGGGCACATATTCTTCTTTCATCTCTTCGATCTTTACGCTCAATGCCGATCGGTTAAAGTCAGATTGGGCCGTCTCAACGGCTTTTGATTGATAAATGTCCTCTTTTTCTCTGCACGATAACATCGAAAAGCATAAAAGGGACGCTATAATAAACGCTGTATATTTTTTCATTTTACACTCGCCAATTATTGTTTTAGGTTAAGATTATACTACCCAAAACAGCTCAAAAATATTGATATAAACAACTTATAAAAGAAAGGGAAAAATTATGCTTAAAGTTCAGGAACGTTTTATAAAATACGTAAAAATCCATTCAACAAGCGACCCGTCGAACGAGGTAAATCCGTCAAGCGAGCGCGAAAGAGATCTCGCACGTGTGCTTTATGACGAGATGATTGAAATCGGCATGAAGGGAGTCACGCTCAGCGACAACTGCTACGTTTACGGCTTTATCGAAGCGACAAAGGGATACGAAAACGCGCCCAAAATCGGCTTTATCGCACACATGGATACATCCCCCGACTTTTCGGGCGAAAACGTAAATCCTATCGTACACGAAAACTACGACGGCAAGGATATCGTGCTCGAAAACCGCACCATCAAGGTGAGCGATTTTCCGCATCTGACCGCTCTTCGAGGCCACACGCTTATAACATCGGACGGAAATACCCTTCTCGGTGCCGACGACAAGGCGGGCATTGCCGAGATCATGTATGTATGCGACAAGATAATCACCGATAACATCCCTCACGGCAAGATCGCCGTCTGCTTCACTCCCGACGAGGAGGTCGGTATGGGTGCCGATGGCTTTGATGTACCCTTTTTCGGCTGTGATTTTGCCTACACCGTTGACGGCGGTGCACCCGGTGAGATAGAAAGCGAAAACTTCAATGCAGCCGAGGCAATAATCGAAGTAAACGGCTTTAACGTACACCCCGGCTCTGCCAAAAACACTATGATAAACGCATCTCTCGTAGCAATGGAGGCAAATTCCATGCTTCCCTCAGCCGACACTCCCTCTCACACCGAGGGGCGCGAGGGATTTTTCCACCTATGCTCGATCGAGGGCACCGTTGAACACGCAAAGGCAGAATACATCATCCGCGACCACGACGAGCACGCTTTCGCGCACCGTATGTATCAGATGGAGCACATCGTTTCTGTTCTTAATACCAAATACGGCGAGGGTACTGTTACCCTTTCGATGCGCGAGCAGTACCGCAATATGTCAGAAAAGCTCCGCGAATGCCCGATGGCCATCGAAATCGCAGAAATAGCCATCCAAAAGGCGGCCCTCGCTCCCCGCGCATTCCCCATCCGAGGCGGAACGGATGGAGCGCGCCTTTCCTTTATGGGTCTGCCCTGCCCAAATCTCGGAACGGGCGGATACGCCTTCCACGGTCCCTATGAGCACATCAGCATTGAGGGAATGGAAAAGAGCGCCGAGATCGTTTTAAATATCGTTGAAGAGGCAGCAAAGAGATAATCACATATCTTCGATGTCGGTGACAGTCAAAACGTCGCCAACAACACGAAACCGAATATTCTTGCCCCCGTAGTATATGCCCCACACGCGTTCTTCGTCGTGGATGTATGCGCTGCGGGGGTCTTCTGATAAGAGGCCTATAATGTTGTCGCGCTCCTTTTGGTCGATCAGCTTTTCGACGTTTTCGGGGATCTCAACCTTTAAATGATGCCCGAGTACCTCGTTTGCAAAGCCTCCGCGTGCATCGGGATGGCTGTCGGCATATTCAAGATATGGCTTTATATCGTAGATGGGGGTGTTGTCGATCATGTCGATACCCCGAACATTTAGCACTGTGCCCAGCTTTTCGTCTGTTTCGACCGATTCGAGTTCCACCGACGAAAGTCCGATGGGATTGGGACGGTAGGGCGAGCGGGTGGCGAAAACGCCCATACGCTTCTTTCCGCCCAGCCGCGGAGGAGCAACGGTTGCCGACCATTCGCTTTTGTGCGACTCGGAAAAGCCCCATATCAGCCAGAGGTGGGAATACCCCTCGATGCCGCGCAAAGCGTCGGGAGTACGGAATTCGGGAAGAAAAATTATCTTTCCCCGAAGCCCCTTTACAAGTCCGCTTTGACGCGGAACTCCGAATTTATCGGGAAATGAAGTCTTTATATAGGCTATCTGCTTTAATTCCATTGTTTTCTCCGAATGATTTGATATTTTAATTATAACACGTTTTATTTGCGAGAGCAAGTGTATTTTGCCGAAAAAAGGTAACCACATTTCAACTGTCCGCATATTATATAACACGGTTTTAAAGCCGTAAGAATATTTATTATGGAGGATATTTAAAAATGGCAACCTTTTTCAATCAGGCAAGCTTGTCCTACAACGGCAACGTGACGCAGTCCAACATAACCGTCGGCGAGATAGTAGGCGTGCTCAGTGCTTCAAAAGAAGCGCTGACTACCGTTTATAGTCCGGGCGACAAGGTGACATACGTTATCGGGCTCGTTAATTCGGGAAATACCGAGCTTTCAGGCCTGACTGTTACCGACAACCTCGGACAATACACCTTCGGGACGCTCAGCCTGCGTCCGCTCGATTACGTGGACGGCTCTCTTCGCTACTACGTAAACGGCGTACTTCAGGCCACTCCCACAGTGACATCAGACGACGGACTCGTTATCGGAGAAATATCGATCCCCCCTGCTTCAAATGCGCTGCTTGTCTACGAAACTACCGTAAACAGCTTTGCTCCTCTTGACGGACAGTCGCAGATCACAAACACCGCGACCGTAAGCGGCAACGGAGTAAACGACGTCACCGTTTCTGAAACGATCAATGCGGCAGAAAACGCAAACCTCACCGTTACAAAGTCGGTAAATCCGACCGTCGTTAACGAAAACGGACGGATCACCTACACCTTTGTGATTCAGAATTTCGGCAATACCGAAGCGGGAATCGCAGACAACGCTGTCCTTTCGGACACCTTTGATCCCGCGCTGTCCGATATAAGCGTAAGCTACAACGGTAATATTTGGACCGAAGGCGTAAACTACACCTACAACGAGGCAACCGGCGAATTTCGCACTGTCGACGGTCAGATAACAGTTGGTGCGGCATCCTACGTTCAGGATCCCGCAACAGGCGAATGGAGCATCGTTCCCGCGAGTGCGGTGATCACCGTAAGCGGCAACATCTGATCTTCGACGCAAAAAACGGTCTGACAACATCAGACCGTTTTTTATTTATTTCAGTTCAACCACGGTAACTCCGCTGTCCCCCTCGCCGTACTGTCCGAGGCGGTAGGATTTTACTCTGAAATCGGTTCTCAGATATTCCTGCACTGCCTTGCGCAGCGCTCCCGTGCCCTTGCCGTGGACAAGGCGGACGGTGGTAAGATTGACCAGCTTTGCTTCATCGAGGTATTTGTCGATGGCGATAAAGGCCTCCTCGCCGTTTTTGCCGCGAAGGTCAAGCTCGTTTGAAAAGTCGGCACGAACGGTACGTCTGAAGCTCTCGCCCGACTGAACCGTCTTTTTCTGATCCTTATTTTTGTCCTTGTTTTCCTCGTCGAGCATCAGATTTTTGACGTTGGTCTTCATCTTGATAAGGCCGGCCATTACCATAACGTCGCCGTTTTTGTCGGGGGCGTCAAGCAGCGTGCCGTTCTGACCGATATTGACGATAACAACGCTGTCCCCCTTTTTATAGGGACGGGGCGGCTTGTAGTTTTTCACTACCTTTTCGTCTACGGGATTGACCTCGTCGCCCATTTGGCGGAGGCGCTGGCGGATATCGTCGCGCGAGGAATCGACAGACGAAGAATACTTGCCCGAATCGCGCACCTTTTTCAGCTCGGCGAGCTGTGAAAAGATGTAGTCGGAGGAAACGCGGGCGCTTTCGAGCATCTGCGTTGCCTTCACGCGTGATTTTTCTATCTCCTTTTCGGCTTTTTCGTTTTTGGCGTTGATCTCTTTTTCTTTTCTCTGCTTGAAATCCTCAAACTCACGTCTTAACCGTCTTGCCTCGTCGCGCTGAGCCTCCATCTCGATGCGGGCGGCCTCGAGTCGGTCGATTGTATCCTCGAAGCGGCGGCTGTCGGTGTTGATAAGCTGCTTTGCGCGATTGATCACCTTTTCGGAAAGTCCGAGGCGTTCGGATATCGCAAAGGCGTTGGAGCGTCCGGGAGTGCCGATTATAAGCTTATATGTGGGACGGAGCGTTTCAACGTCAAATTCGCATGAAGCATTTGAAACTCCGTAGGTGTTGAGCGCATATTCCTTAAGCTCGGCATAGTGAGTAGTTGCAGCGCAGAGCGCGCCCTTCATTCTCGCGTTTTCAAGTATTGCCTCGGCCAGAGCCGCGCCCTCGACCGGGTCGGTGCCCGCGCCAAGCTCGTCGAAGAGCACCAGACTTCCCTCGCCGCATTCGTCGAGAATGGATACGATGTTGGTCATGTGGGCCGAGAAGGTGGAAAGCGACTGCTCGATCGACTGCTCGTCGCCGATATCGGCTAAAATGTCCTCAAACACCGGCATTACCGACAGATCGTCGGCCGGTATATGAAGTCCCGACTGGCACATCATCGAAAGCAGGCCGATCGTTTTAAGGGTGACCGTCTTGCCGCCCGTATTGGGACCGGTGATTACGAGAGTGTCAAAATCGCCGCCAAGACGCACGCTTATCGGCACGACTGTCTTTCGATCCAGAAGCGGATGGCGCGCATGGGCGAGATCAAGTGCGTATTTGTCCTCCGATATAACGGGCGCCGATGCGTCCATTTTAAAGGAAAGCTCGGCACGGGCAAAAATGAACGCGAGCACGGTGATGTTGTAGTAATTGAGCGAAGTCGACGCCGCATGCTCGGCGCAGTTGGCAGAAAGCTCTGATAAAATGCGGTCGATCTCGTGCTTTTCCTTGCTTTCGAGCACACGAAGCTCGTTGTTCGCCTCAACGACCGCCATCGGCTCGATAAAGAGGGTGGCGCCCGATGCCGAGGTGTCGTGGGTAAGGCCCTTTATCTCGGAACGGTACTCCGCCTTGACGGGCACAACGTAGCGTCCGGCACGCTGGGTGATGATATTCTCCTGCAGGTATTTTGTATGCTCGCCGGTGGTATATCTCTGCAGAATATCCTTGATTCGGTTCGCCGTATTGCGCTTTTTGCGGCGGATATCTGCCAATGCGGGCGATGCCTCGTCGGCGATCATATCCTCCGAAATTACCGTGCGGTATATCTTTTCCTCCAAAAAGCGGTTGGCACTGAGACGGTCGAATATCTCGTCAAGCGAGGTTGGCTGCTTGTTATCGACGTTGATATAATCGATGAGCGTACGCGATACGCGAAGCACGTCGGCAATATCCAAAAGCTCGCGCGGGTTGAGCTGCGCCCCCTTATCGGCACGTTCGAGCGACGGATTGATATCCTTTACCGAGCCAAAGGAGGGCGAGCCCTTTATTGACGCCAGAGCTTTGGCATCACTCGTCTGTGCCATAAGCATTTTGACACGCTTTACGTCGGAGGTCGGACGAAGGCGCATCGCCTCGGCCTTGCTTCCCTCGGTATGACAGCATGACGCAAGCAGATCGAGTATTTTATTGTATTCAAGTGTGGCTATAGCCTTTGAAAAATCTGACATTTTTATTTCCTATGTTATCTTGTCATGTCTTTGTAGTATTGAAGCGATTTGAAATAGTGCTCGGTCTTATCGAGAATATAAGCTTCGGCGAAGGCATAGAGCGATGAGGCGACACTTTCGTCGATCGAGAAGGCGAATATCCTTTTTTGAGGGGAGGAAACGATGTATTCCCCCGCCTCGCGAACGGGCGCGGGCAAATAAAAGCACTTTTCGCCAAGTCTTGCCTTATCGGCACACTCCTTGCATATACATTCGTCGTTTTCAAGGTCGTAAAACGCATCGGTGCACTCCTTGGTGCATCTCGTACAGTTCGACAGTTCGGGAGCATACCCTATCTCGGCAGCGCACCGAAGCTCGAAAACGGCCTTGACAAAGTTGTTTTCCCTCTCGCCCTGCGCGATCACGTAGAGCACGTTGAGCAGCAGCCTTAAAAGATCCTCGCACGTTTCGCCCTCAAAGGTTACGTATCGGGCAACGTCGAATATGTAGGAGATGAGTGAAAGTCGCTCGATGCCCAGATTGACGTCGTAAAAATCGCATATCGCACTCGCTTCGCGCAGCCAGAAGCGTCCGTCCCGTTCGTAACAGCCAAAATCGCCGTAGAACATGACGTGCGATGCCGCACGGCTCTTGCTTGTGGACTTTCGCGAGCCCTTGGCGGCAACGGTCACAAGTCCGCGCTCGTGTGTGATAATGTCGAGCAGCTTGTCCGTTTCGCCATATATGCTTTCGCGCACAATGAGGCCCGTAAATTTGACTACCCTTGCCATTTTACTTAGCCTCCTCTTAAAACTATTAAAAAATCATACTATCTTCTTCGAATAATAGCGCTGAAAGGAGGTTGTTTTACTTTGCCTCCTCTTTAATTCTTGTAAAATTATTCTTCGCTTCGATAACCGAGATTGCTCAGCGATTGGACATTATCTCTCCAATTTTCCTTTACCTTTACCCAAAGCTCGAGATAAACCTTTGTGCCGAAGAATTTTTCCATATCCTCGCGTGCATAGCTGCCAATCTGCTTTAATTTATCGCCGTTGTGTCCGATTATTATTCCCTTATGAGTCGATCTTTCACACACGATGGTAGCGTAAATTTTGAGCAGTGTGCTCTGATCGTCGAACTTATCAATGACGATGGCAACGCCATGCGGTATCTCGTCGTTTGTGGTGCGTAAAATCTTTTCGCGGATGATCTCAGATGCTATCTGGCGCTCGGGCTGATCTGTCGCGATATCGTCATCGAAGTAGTGAACGCCCTCCGAAAGGTATCTTTCGCACTCGTCAAGTACGATATTTACTCCCTTTTCCTTTGCCGCTGAGATAGGAATTATCGAATCGAATTCATGCATCGACGAATAGAGCTGTATCGTTTCGGCAACCTTTTGGGCGTTGGATCGGTCGACCTTGTTGATAACGAGAAGGGCGGGCATACCTGTCTGTTCGATTCTCTCGATAATGCCCTTCTCGATAGTGCCGACCTTGGGCTCGGCCTCGACAACGAGTATGCAGGCATCGACGTCACCCATGGTGTCATTGGCGCTCTTAACCATGAAATCGCCCAGCTTGGTCTTGGGATTGTGCAGACCGGGCGTGTCCATAAATACGTACTGGTCCTCGCCCTTTGTAAGTATTCCGACGATTCTGTTTCTCGTGGTCTGCGGCTTTGACGATACTATCGCTACCTTTTCGCCTACGATGGCATTGAGAAGAGTCGATTTTCCGACGTTCGGACGTCCTACTATTGCTATAAATGCGTTTCTTGTCATATCAAAATCGCGAAAAGTGCTTTCGCGCCCCTTTTTTCACTTTTTATGTATTTTATCTTCTGAATTTTTCTTTTCCGAGTCCGATACCCGAAAGTATCTCTTCCTGACGTAAAAACATTGCCTTTTCCTCGTCTTCGCTTCTCTCATGGTCCCAGCCCAGCAGATGAAGCACCGAATGAACGGTCAGAAATGCGATCTCGCGTTCAAGGGAATGTCCGTATTCCTCGGCCTGCGCAATGGCATGCTCGACCGATATTACGATATCGCCGAGAGTGTCCTCCTCGTCCATCGGGAAGGAGAGCACGTCGGTAGACGCATCCTTGTCGCGGAAATTTCGGTTAAGCTCTCTTATCGCCTCATCATCGGTAAAGGTGACCGACACCTCTGCCGATCCGCGATAGCCCTCCTGCCAGAGTGCGGCGGCAATGGCGCGCTTTACGAGCATGCGCATTCTCACGCTTATGCGCATTATCTGTTGCTCGTCCTTTAAATATATGGTATGGCCTGTACGGAATCTCATTTTGTTCTTCTCCCTTTTATTCAGTCGTTTTTCTTGGCGAAATATCTCTTTTCGCCGCTCTCTTCTTTGCCCGATCTCTCTTTTTCGTATTTGTCGTATGCCAAAATTATCTGCTGAACCAGTCGGTGACGGACCACGTCGCGGTCGGTGAAAGAATGGATCGCAATGCCGTCGATATCGCGAAGAACCTTTGTTGCCTCAACAAGACCGCTTTTCTTGCCGAAGGGCAGGTCGGTCTGGGTAACGTCACCTGTAACTACCGCCTTTGAATTAAAGCCAAGGCGGGTCAAAAACATCTTCATCTGCTCGGGAGTGGTGTTCTGCGCCTCGTCGAGGATTATAAAGGAATCGTCGAGAGTACGTCCGCGCATATATGCCAAAGGTGCAATCTCAATGCTTCCCCTCTCAACGTGACGGTTGTAGCTCTCAACGCCGAGCATCTCGTAGAGCGCATCGTAAAGCGGACGGAGATAGGGGTCGATCTTGCTTTGCAGATCGCCCGGCAGATATCCCAGCCTCTCGCCCGCCTCAACTGCGGGACGGGTGAGGATTATGCGGTTTATCTCCTTGTTGCGAAGAGCGGTCACCGCCATCGCAACGGCGAGGAAGGTCTTTCCCGTACCTGCCGGTCCGAGACCGAGCACCACCGTGTTCTTCTTTATCTGCTCAACGTATTTTCTCTGTCCTACCGTCTTTGCCTTTATCGGCTTGCCGCGGTTGGTGATACATATACAGTCGTCGCCAAACTGCATAAGCTCCTCGCTTTTGCCGTCGTTTATCATATCGATAACGTACCCGAGCTTTTGGTCGGATATTTCGCCGCCCAAAAGCGCTATCTTTTTAAGTGATTCGATAGCGAACGCCGCCTTTTCGACACAACTCTCGTCCGAACCGCTTATAACGATCGCGTTTCCCGCAGTTTTATCGGTATCCCGGCAAAGCAGGGAAACCGAATATTCGCGTTCAATCTTTGCAATATTGGCATCGTAAGCGCCGAATATTGTGGACGTTTGTTCAAGGCTTTCGGTGTAAACTGTCTTTTCTGCCATTTATATCTTTTTATCTCCGTGTATGTTTTTAATCGATTATACTCTGATATCCTATCTGCTCTTCGCAGACGATCTCGCTTGTGATCCTGTATCCCTCGTCGGTCAGCTCTTCGGTGTCAATACGCGATATTATATCTGCCGAAGAAAAACGCTCGTTTATCATGGCGTTTATCCCCTTTACGGCTTCATCGCGAAGGGCATCGCCCTCAAGCGTAACGGTTCGATAAGTATAACCAGCGTAGGTGATATTCCTTTTGATTATCGGCAAAATTACGCGATCAAACAAAATCACATTCTGCTCCGACTTTATTATATCATATTTTTCGGGCAATGTCCACCGTTTTATACCAAGATTTATACTTTTTCCGAACAATTCGTACTCTTTTTGCCGTATTATTTCGCCGCTGGCGGTCTTTACTTTAACCGTTTTGGGCTGTATGTATTCCACAATGTCCGAGCTTTGAGCATAAACCCTTCCCTTCGCGGCATCAACGTACAGTCCTACGCCCCCGCTTTCTACCACTCCGGTGATCAGAAGCTGCCCCTCGTTTACATAATCGCCCACCTTTACCGCCGACCTTCCGCTGTAAAGTTCGATACGGCTGACCACTCCCGACCTTTTGGCCAGAATGTTGCAGGGCTCGTCGGAAAATTCCCATTCCTCACGCTGGCTTTTGCCTTCTCTCTCCCGTATCTCCACTCTTGCCGTCGTGCCCATTAAATTGACCGTTATCCAGGCAATGTCATCGGCATCGATAAGAAATTCGTTGCATATTTCGTAGCAGTTCAGCTTTGGCATATAAGCACCTACTTTTACTCCCCTCTCGCCAAGGCGGGCGAGAAGCTCGCCCTCGTCGACGTTTTCAATCCCCTTG
Organism: Clostridia bacterium; assembly: GCA_017533545.1. Next base: position 5,030 of record JAFXHW010000196.1, on the reverse strand, counting down.
ATCTCGATTTTCCAGATAAAGAGAGTGGAAAGCGCCATCACCGCGGCAAATATCAAAGCTCCGACAGCTATTCCCGGGCGCTTTTTGTACCTTTTGAAAAGGTACAAAAGTCCTCTTTCCTTAACTATCTCAAGGCAGCACTCCGCCTCGCTTTTGGGCAAGCGAAGATATTCGCTTTTAGGAACTTTTAAGTAAAACTCGCCCTTTTTATATTTTTCGCCCCAAGTGCGTATCCCGTAATTCAAAATCAGCGTAGCTGCGCGCGAACGATCGGTAAGACGCAGGCAATAATATCCCCAAAGATAATCGGCAATACCCGTCATGCTTTGCTTTCCCTCTCTTTTTCTTCAAATTCTCCAAATGTGATCTTTGATATCTTTCCCATAACCGACAGTGTTTTGAGCCGAAAATCGACAGGAATCAGCCCCTCGCCGAAAATGTGCACCACTCCGTCGCACATTCTCGCGCTTATCATGCTTTCAGAACATTCCGTAACCGCTTCGCACTCTTCAAGAGTAACTTTGTCCTTCCCGTAAACGCAAAGAAGCGACACCCCGCCGAGGGTGTCGTCGGGAAAGCCCGCGCATGAGGATATACGGGCAGATAAAGGTCTTGCTTTTGCCATAGTTTCCCCCTTTTTTTGATGAATAGCTTTTATTTGCTATTCATATATATGCATTGATTATTGCGAAAAGACGGAGGCGGCATGACGGTTAATATATCGATTCCAAAAAAGCGTTTTTCGGCAAAAAAGAAAGCTCTGTACTTCCTTTTGCCAATTTTATTTATCTTCATTCTTTCGAACAGCGCCGACGTATCAAAAAGCGTATACAGCTCTCTTTTGCTCTGCGCCAAAAGTGTTGTTCCGGCCCTTTTTCCGATGGCGGCGGTAAGCTCGTTTGCCCTTAAAACAGGCTTTGCCCACTATCTTGGAAAGACAATGGACAAAATATTCCGAAAGATATTTTGCGTAAGCGGCGAGGGGGGAGTTGCCTTTATCGTCGGCATCATTGCGGGATATCCGCTCGGCGCGGATTTCACTGTTAAGCTGTACCGTTGTGGCCGGATATCAAAAGACGAAGCCGAGCGGCTTTTGCCCTTTTGCTCCAATGCCGGGGCAGCCTTTATTATCTGCGGAATCGGACAGGCGATGCGGGGAAATATTACCGAAGGATGGGCAATATTTTTTGCCCAGCTGATATCAGCCGTCGCCGTCGGAGTGATTATGCGCTTTTTGGCAAAAGGAAAAGCGACCCACAGCGACAATATTTCCCCTCCGGTGCCAATGCCCCTTACCGACGCCTTTACAAGATCGGTCGAGGACGCCGCATGGTCAATGGTGCGCGCCTGCTCGTTTATTATGCTTTTTTCGGTCGTTATAAGTTCATTCGATATTTCATTTTGCCGCTTGGGAATCTCTCTGCCAAACAAGGTCGACTCCCTCGTGGGAGGCCTTTTCGAGATCGCCAACGGATGCGTGCGCTCGAGCGCGATACCGTCGGCGGCGGGAATTGGAATAACATCGGCCATTGTCGGCTGGTCGGGGCTTTCGGTCATCGCGCAAAGCGCCGCAATTGCCTCTGACACTGATTTGTCGCTGAAAAAATTTGTTATAGGCAAAGCGGCAATGTCGATAATATCGGGCGTTTTAGGATATGTTTTTGCCCTCTTTCTCGCCCTTTAATCATTCGTTTTTTCAAATCCGGCAAATATTTTTGTTTTTGTGCGATTTTTAGACAGATATTTTTTAAAAACATTTGAAATTATGCAAAATATATGATATAATAGTGGTATTAAGACGTATTAAAAGGCAAATGCCGCGGAAAGGAAGAGAAATCGGTCTGTTTTACCGATTTCAATTGGATTTGACATGCCAAAAAAACGCAAGTACGACAACTATATAAAACCTGAAATGCCCGAGGTGTGTGCATATTGCGAAAAGTCCACTCCGCTCATGGGCGGCGAAAAGATGCTTTGCTCAAAAAACGGCGTTGTCAGCCCTTCTTACCATTGCCGCCGTTTCTGCTACGATCCTCTGAAGCGTGTGCCCACAGTACCTCCCAGGATCGAACCCCTTGACGGCGAGGACATGCTTGTATAAAATCCTCTTGAAGGATACCGATAGATACCGATAAATGAAAGGACGAAAAAACAGATGAAACGTATCAGCGTCAAAAGAATAATTGCCCTTTTACTTTGTGCAATCATCTCTCTGTCAGCGATGTCATGCTCATCAAAGCTTGTCCTTAGCGACAAATTCAACCACAATGCCGATTATATCACTACCCCCTTACAGCAGGACGACACTGATAAGTCTAGTCCGCTTGTAACCGACGATTCTTCAAATTCCGCCATCACCGATCCCGATGATGTTCTTACAAACTCGATGAGCATCTCCTTTTTCGGATCAAATGTTATCCACGATGCAATCAATGCCGATGCAAAATCACGCTCGAACGGCGGATACGAATACTCTTCCATGTTTGACGGCATAAAGGATCTCATCGCATCGTCCGACGTTTCCTTTGTAACCCAGGAGACAGTTATGGCGGGCGAGGGCTATGCCATTACCGGTTATCCCTCCTTCAATGCGCCCCAGGATCTCGGATACCAGCTTGTTGATCTCGGGTTTGATGTTGTCAACGTAGCCACCGAGCATCTGCTCGACAAGCGCTTCGACGGCGCTATCGCCATGGGTGAATGGTGGGAAAAGACCTTCCCCGAAACTATTCTCACCGGTTATTACAACAACGAAGAAGAGTTCAACACTCCCCACATTTACACCGATCCCGAAACCGAAATAAAGATAGCATTTCTGACCTACACTTACTATAACTACGTTCATGTGCCCAACAACGCGGGCATCTGGGTCCCCTTTACCGCTGACGCCGATATCAAAAATCAGGTCAACTCGGTCAAGGACAAGTGCGACGTTATCGTGGTTTCGATACATTGGGGCGGTCAGATGAGCGAAGAGCCCAACGAAACTCAGCGCCGACTCGCAAAAATGATGAACGATCTTGGTGTCGACATCATTATCGGAAGCCACCCCTACTATATGCAGCCTATTGAAACGATCGTAGGCGAAAACGGACATACTACCTGCGTAGCCTACTCGCTCGGTCATCTCCTTTCGGGAATGCTTGATCCGCGCGCCCTTCTCTCGGCATCGCTCAAATTCAATTTAAAGCGCGGTGATGACGGCGAGGTTTCAGTCTCCTCCCCCGAAGTAACACCTATCTTCTGTCATTACGACACCGAATACGGAAGCTTCCAGCTTTACCGTCTCGATCACTATTCACAGCAGCTTGTTTCCCGTCACGGTGCTCAGTTCCAGATTCCCTTCTCCTACAACGACCTCTGCCGATTCGTGCGTCTTTCGGTGAAAGGTGATCTTCTGCCCGAACAGTTTAAAAAATAATGAGTAACGAAAAAATCTGTCACATAATAGGTGCAGGCGATTTTTATGCATCGTTCGACAAATCCTGCCTTGATAAGTCGTTGGTGATTGCCGCCGACGGAGGATACGATGCATTAAAAAGCATCGGCATTTCACCCGACATCATCATCGGCGATTTCGATTCATGCGAAAAGCCTACAGGAGATTGCATAGTGCTTCCCCGTGTCAAAGACGACACAGACATGCTCGCCGCAATCAAGATAGGAATCGAAAACGGATGCACACTCTTCCATCTCTGGGGCGGAACGGGCGGCGAGCGCGAAGAGCACACCGCCGCAAACGTGCAATGTCTCGTAATGCTTGCTAAAAAGGGGCTTCGCGGAATTTTGCACGGCAAAAACTGCGATATTACCGTGATAAGCAACAAACGCATCTGTTTTGATGCAAAAGAGAGCGGCTATATATCGGTATTTTCGGCATCCGACGTAAGCGAGGGCGTTTCGATAAAGGGACTTCGCTACACTCTTGACAATGCCGTGCTGACAAACGATATGCCCCTCGGTGTAAGCAATGAATATATCGGTCTGCCCTCCTCAATTGAGGTAAAAAAGGGCGTACTGCTAATATATTACAAGGAGAAAAAAAATATGCAAGCATGCCCATCGTGCGATCACGTATTGCAGGACAACGATCGTTTTTGCGGAAATTGCGGCTCGCCCCGTCCGGCAGAGCAAAGCACACCGCCTGTAAATATTCCTCCCGCGTCAGCCAATGCCAACGCATCCAAATCGGACGTTTCGATGGCGGCGTTCATCGGACTTATCCTGCTGTTCATGATACCCGTCGTCGGATTCATCGCGGCGATCGTTCTCTCCTTCTTCGTTAAAAAGAACGAGACTATAGTTAATTTTTCCCGAGCCGCCCTCATTATCATTGTAGTGATGGCGTTATTGCAGTATCTGCTGCTGCAGACTCTGGCGAGCCTCATCGGCTTTATAGTCAATCGGATGTTTGCGGACGTTGTGAGCCAAATGTCGGTCATAGAGCCGACAATAACCTCCATTGCCGACATCTTGCGGCTATTTTTTGACTGACGGCACGGCTTTTTATTTCACATTCAGTAAATCCTATTTTCAGAAAGGTAGACAAACTATGGATTACAAACTTTGGGAAGGCACTCCCCCCTATTTTGAACCGTCATACGGTCAGGCCGAACCCTCGATCACTCCCTATCTCTGCGAAGGAGACGATGTGCGCGGATGCGTTATCATCTGTCCCGGCGGAGCATATCTCGGACGTGCAGAGCACGAGGGACGCCCGATCGCTCAAAAGATAAACGAGGCAGGCGTTCACGCTTTCGTTCTCAATTACCGCGTTAACCCCTACCAGCATCCCGTAGAGCTCGGCGACGTTTTGCGCGCCATAAGATACGTGCGTTACCATGCTCCCAAATTCCACGTTGATCCCTACAAGATCGCCGTTATGGGCTTCTCCGCAGGCGGACATCTTGCAGTAAGCGCTATTGAGCATTTTGATGCGGGCAAAACCGGTCCCGAATTTGACCAGATCGATGCCGTATCCTCCCGTCCCGACGGCGGAATACTCTGCTATGCAGTAATATCCATGCTCG
>JAFXHW010000195.1 GCA_017533545.1 Clostridia bacterium | reverse complement strand
CTGAGGCTCACAATATCCCCTTGAAGATAAGCCGCGAGACCAACTACTCGAAGGATAAAAACATCTGGCACCTTTCGCATGAAGGACTTGATCTTGAAGATCCCGCTAATGAGCCTATGTACGACAAGATCCTCGAGCTCGGCGTTGATCCCATCGCCGCTCCCGATGTTCCCACATACGTTACCGTTGGCTTTGAGCAGGGTATTCCGGTATCTGTTGACGGCGAAAAGCTTTCTCCCGTTGCAATCGGTGAAAAGCTCAACAAGCTTGGCGGCGAGAAAGGCATCGGTCTTCTTGACATCGTTGAAAACCGCCTTGTAGGCATGAATAGCCGCGGAGTTTATGAAACTCCCGGCGGATCTATCCTTTACCGCGCACACGAGGCGCTCGAAACCATCACTCTTGACCGCGACACCGTTCACATGAAGCAGATGCTTGCAGGTCAGTTTGCCGACCTCGTTTACTTCGGCAAGTGGTTCACACCTCTTCGCGAGGCCCTCTCCGCATTCGTTGACAAGACTCAGGAAAACGTAACCGGTGAAGTCAAGCTCAAGCTCTACAAGGGTAACATGATCCTTGCTTCTGTAACCTCTCCCTGCACACTCTATGACGAAGAGGTTGCTTCCTTCGGCGACGACGAAGGTGCATACAACCAGAAGGATGCTGACGGATTCATTAATCTCTTCGGCCTCCCGATCAAAGAAAAGGCAAAGCTCGAAGCTAAACGCCTCGGCAAATAATTGCCCGTAATTTACGCATTTTGCGTTTTATCAAAAGGACTCCCGCCAAAATTGACACCGGAGTCCTTTTGGTGATTTATTGTTTATAAAAATTCCAATCGATTTTGAGGTAACAAATGGCTAATCTCTGGGCAGGACGCTTTTCAAAGGCGCTGGACAGCTCCGTAAATGATTTTAATTCATCCATCCGCTTCGACTGCCGCATGTACCGTTCCGACATAAAAGGAAGCATTGCTCATGCGAGAATGCTCGGTAAACAGGGCATCATTTCTCTTGAAGACAGCGAAAAGATAATAAGCGGACTTATTTCCATACTCGAAGATATCGAATCGGGAAAGCTTGAATTCGATATGACCGCCGAAGACATTCACATGTTTGTCGAAGCAGAGCTTACAAGCCGTATCGGCGATGCCGGCAAGAGGCTTCACACGGCAAGAAGCCGCAACGATCAGGTGGCACTCGATATCCGCCTTTATCTTCGCGATCAGTGTGAAGAACTTACAAGCGAGATAAAAGCTCTGATTTCGGCTATCGTTGAAAAGGCCGAGGCAAACATACATACCGTAATGCCCGGATATACCCACCTGCAGAGAGCACAGCCCGTTACCTTCGCTCACTACATTATGGCTTACGCCACGATGCTCACGCGCGATCTTTCCCGTATAAGCGACTGCAAAAAGAGAATGAACGTTTCACCTTTGGGCTCGGGCGCTCTCGCATCCACTACCTATCCGCTTGACCGCATGAGTGTTGCCGATGAACTCGGCTTTGATGGCATTACCTTAAACTCGATCGACGGAGTGTCCGATCGCGATTTCGTTATCGAGCTTCTGTCGGCACTTTCAATCACTATGACCCACCTTTCGAGATTTTCCGAAGAGATCATTCTTTGGTGCTCATCTGAGTTTGGATTTATCACTCTGGACGATGCATTCTCGACGGGTTCGTCCATCATGCCCCAAAAGAAGAACCCCGACGTTGCCGAGCTTGTCCGCGGCAAGGAAGGACGCGTGTTCGGCGATCTGATGACTCTTCTCACCGTCATGAAAGGGCTCCCTCTTGCTTACAACAAGGATATGCAGGAGGACAAAGAAGCAATTTTCGATGCGCTTGATACTGCTCATATGTGTATTACTACCTTTACCGGAATGTTTGCAACAGTTACCGTCAATGCCGACTTGATGCTTGCATCGGCGGGTATCGGTTACATCAATGCAACAGATTGTGCCGACTATCTTACCCGTAAGGGCGTGCCCTTCCGCGATGCATACAAGATCACCGGCCGAATCGTAGGTATCTATTCGCCAAAGAAGATACCGCTTGACGAGATATCGCTCGACGAGCTTAACGCAGTTGCCGCCGAATGCGGCAGAGAAGCGCTTTTCACCGAGGATTTTTACGATGCTATCAATCTGTCGGTTTGCGTAAATGAAAGAAAAGTAATCGGCGGTCCTGCCGAAGCGTCTGTTTTAAAGCAGCTTGAATACGTTAAGTCGTTTATCTGATAGCTGCTGTTTCGGACAAAAAAGCAAATTGCGAGGTACATTATGACAAATAAAATTAAAGCAGGCGTAATCGGCGCAACAGGATACGCCGGCGAGGAGCTTGTTCGACTTCTTTGCAATCACCCCTTTGCCGAGATAGCCGCAGTTTCATCGGTATCCTTTGAGGGACAGAAGATATCCGACGTATATCCCGCTCTCCGCGGCTTTTGCGATCTTACGCTGACCGATTCCGACGATGTTATTGAAAAATCGGATGTAATTTTTACCGCTCTTCCACACGGACTTTCCGAGGAGATCGTTGTAAAGGCCGCTGTAAAGCCTGTAATTGATTTTGGAGCGGATTTCCGTCTTGACGACGAAGAAACATACAAAAAGTGGTACGGCAAATCGTTTGCTTATCCCGAATTACATAAAAAATCGGTCTATTGTATTCCCGAGCTGAATCGTGCGGATATCGGAGACACAAACATAATAGCATCACCAGGATGCTATCCGACCGCCGCATCTCTTGCTCTTGCTCCCGTTGTAAAGAATAAGCTCATCTCGCTTGAAGGTATCATTATTGATGCAAAATCGGGCGTTACCGGTGCGGGACGCGGACTCAGTCAGAATACTCATTTCCCCGATACCAATGAAGCGTTTTCCGCGTATAAAGCGGGTGCACACCGTCACACACCCGAAATCGAGCAGACGGTGTCAAAGCTTGCCGGTGAAAAGGTGTCGCTCACTTTTGTGCCCCATCTTCTCCCGGTAAACCGCGGCATAGAAGAGAGCATTTATTGCAAGCTTGCCGACGGCGTAACGGCCGATGCGGTACGCAAAGCGTATGAAGAGGCATACGGAAACGAAAAATTCGTCCGCCTTATGCCGAAGGGCGAGTATGCAAATATCAAAAACGTTCGTGTATCAAATTTCTGCGATATTTCGCTTCACTTTGACGAGCATACAAATATCCTTATCATCTGCTCCTGCATTGACAATATCGTCAAAGGTGCAGCCGGTCAGGCAATGCAGCTGATGAACATCCGCATGGGCCTTGACGAGGATGCCGGACTCACATCGGCTCCCCCCGCAATCTAATTCAGAAAACATTTATTCAGCATACAGAGGTTAAAATGGAAATCAAGATTAACGATATAAACGGCGGTATTACCTCGCCCAAAGGTTTTTCGGCGAGCGGTATTCACTGCGGACTCCGCAAAAACAAATCGAAAAGCGATCTCGCTTTAATTTTTGCCGACCGCGATTGCACAGCTGCCGGTGTTTACACAACAAATAAAGTTTTTGCGGCTCCCGTAGGAGTTACAAGAGCGCATCTTTCCAACGGTCATGCAAGAGCGATAATTTGCAACAGCGGAAATGCCAATACCTGCAATTCTGACGGATACGATAAGGCTAATGCCACCTGTGCATCTCTTGCCTCGGCACTCAACGTAGATGAAAACGATATCGTCGTCGCATCCACGGGCGTTATAGGAGTTCCGCTCCCCGTTGATGCTATCATAAACGGTATTCCCGCGCTTGTATCTTCTCTTGACGATTCCGACAAGGCAAGTTCGGATGCTGCTACTGCAATTATGACTACAGACACAAAGAAAAAGGAATATGCAGTTGAATATACTGTAAACGGCGAAACGATACACGTTGGCGGTATATGCAAGGGAAGCGGTATGATCGAGCCCAATATGGCAACAATGCTCGGCTTTATCACAACCGATGCATCGATCTCTCCCGAGCTGCTCGACCGTGCACTTCACAAAACCGTTGCCGACACATTCAATATGGTATCGGTTGACGGCGACACAAGCACAAACGATATGGTTATCGTTTTGGCATCGGGTGCAGCAAGCAATACGTATATTGATAGTGAGTGTGACGAGTATTTCGCATTTGAAGCGGCACTCGACGATCTCTGCCACAAGATGTGCCGCGCTATTGCTGCAGACGGTGAGGGCGCAACAAAGCTGCTTGAATGCACTGTTTCAAATTTCAGCGATGTCAAGGGCGCAAAGGCTCTTGCAAAATCGGTAATCAAATCATCTCTTGTCAAGGCCGCAATGTTCGGTGCTGATGCAAACTGGGGAAGAATCCTCTGCGCACTCGGATACGCGGGAATTGAATTTGATACCGACAAGGTTGACGTTTGCTTCCGCTCGAAGGCGGGAAGCATTCTCGTGTGCAAGGACGGCCGCGGTGTGGATTTCAGCGAAGAGCTCGCAAAAGAGATTTTGACCAAGAAATACATCTACATCGACGTCGATCTCAAGAGCGGCGATTGCTCGGCTACAGCCTGGGGCTGTGATCTGAGCTACGAATACGTCCGTATCAACGGCGATTACAGAAGCTGAGAAAGGACCGACTGAGATGTTTGTTTCCAATTACGATAAAGCGCAGGTGTTAAATCAGGCGCTGCCTTACATTCAGAAGTATTCCGGCAAGACCGTTGTAGTAAAATACGGCGGAAATGCCATGCTCAACGACGGACTCCGCGATGCCGTAATATCGGATATAGTTCTTTTGAGCCTTGTAGGAATCAATGTTGTGCTCGTTCACGGCGGCGGACCCGAGAT
>JAFXHW010000194.1 GCA_017533545.1 Clostridia bacterium | reverse complement strand
TGCCGAATTTCAGATATCCCGCGCGCCGCGAAGGAAAACGGACAAACTGCCGTTGCGATCACAGATCACGGCAATATGTTCGGCGTTGTCGATTTCTTTAAGGCGTGCAAAAAAGAGGGAATAAAGCCCATTATCGGATGCGAGGTCTACGTTTGCCCCCGAACACGCTTTGATAAACAGCATGTAGTTGATTCAGAAATGAATCACCTTGTTCTGCTTGTAAAAGATGAGATCGGATATAAAAATCTGACAAAGCTCGTATCGGCAGGGTACATTGAGGGCTTTTATTCAAAGCCGAGAGTTGATCTTGAGCTGCTCGAAAAATATTCCGATGGACTTGTTGCGCTTTCCGCCTGCCTTTCGGGTAAGATCCCGCGCTACATTTTAAACGGCGATTACGATTCTGCTTGCAATTATGCGAAAAAGATGCAGAACATTTTCGGAAAAGGGAATTTTTATCTTGAAGTGCAGAATCACGGGCTCGATGATCAGAAACGGGTAAACGAAGCGTTGCTGAATATCTCCCGTGAGTGCTCGATACCCCTTGTTGCAACCAATGATGTTCACTATTTAAAACGCACCGATGCCGAAAATCAAGCGGCGCTGATGTGCATTCAGACAAACAACCTCCTTTCTGACGGTCGTCCGCTCGGGTTTGATACAGACGAGTTCTATTTCAAATCAAGCGACGAGATGAACGTCCTTTTCGCGCGCTTCCCCGATGCAATCAGCAATACTCAAAAAATTGCCGACATGTGCAATTTTGAATTCGAGTTTGATAAAAAATATCTGCCCTCCTTTAAGCCCGACGACGGAAGTACTCCCGAAAAGAAGCTTCGCGCGCTCGCTGAAGAGGGACTTCAAAAGAAGCTTCGCGAGGGACTTATCGTCTTTGAAAACGAAGAAGATGAATCCAACTACAAAAGCCGCATAACGTACGAGCTTTTCATTATAAACCGCATGGGATACAACGAATATTTTCTCATCGTTTGGGATTTCGTTAACTATGCGCGTACAAAATCCATTCCCGTCGGACCCGGCCGAGGAAGCGGCGCCGGAAGCCTTGTTTCATATCTTATCGGTATAACCGAGGTCGACCCCATTCGCCATAATCTCCTTTTTGAGCGTTTTTTGAACCCCGAGCGCGTTTCTATGCCGGATTTTGATATCGATTTCTGCTACGAGCGACGCGATGAGGTCATTGAGTACGTCGCATCTCGTTACGGAAGCGATCACGTGTCCCAGATCATAACCTTCGGTACGATGGCCGCAAGAGCCGTTGTACGCGACGTCGGACGCGTCATGGGTTTGCCATACGCCGATGTCGATGCCGTTGCCAAGCGTATCCCGCATTATCTCGGTGTTACTCTCAAAGAAGCCATCGAAGGCGATCTTCGGGAGCTTTACGAGGGCGGAGGACAGATCAAAAAGCTGCTCGATATCTCGCTTGCACTTGAGGGAATGCCCCGTCATTCGTCAACCCATGCCGCAGGCGTTGTTATAACCGACAAGAAAACCGTTGAATACGTGCCTCTCGCTACCAGCTCGCAGAGTATTGTTACGCAGTTCGATATGGATACCATAGCCGAGCTTGGACTTCTCAAATTCGACTTCCTTGCCCTTCGCTATCTGACAATTATCGACGATACCGAAAAGCTGATTCGCCGTCGCGAAAAGGATTTTTCTATCGCCAGAATTCCTGAAAACGATGCTGAAACCTTCGAAATGCTTTCGGCAGGCCGTTCGGAAGGTGTTTTCCAGCTTGAAAGCCCCGGCATGAAGCAGTTGCTGATATCTTTTAAGCCGCAGAGCCTTGAAGATATCATGATAGCTATAGCGCTTTACCGTCCGGGCCCGATGGATTCTATTCCCAAATTCATCGAAAACCGCCGTAAGCACAAGGATATAACCTATAAGATTCCCGCTCTCGCAGATATTCTCGATGAAACGTCGGGATGTATCATCTATCAGGAGCAGGTTATGCGCATTTTCCGCACTGTTGCCAATTATTCTTATGGCAAAGCGGATATAATAAGACGTATAATGTCAAAGAAAAAGACAGGCGAGCTCGAAAAAGAGCGTGTCGGATTTATCGAGGGTGCAAAGCGTAATCATATTTCCGAAGCCGATGCCTCGGCACTCTTTGATGAAATGGCAAGCTTTGCAAAGTATGCCTTTAACAAGAGCCATGCCGCTGCCTATGCGGTAACGTCATATCGAACCGCTTACCTTCGTTGCCACTACGGAGCTGAATATTTTGCAGCGCTCCTTACCTCGGTACTCGGAAACATGAACAAAATGGCCGAGTATATAGCTGAATGTTCACGCATGGGCATACGTGTTTTACCCCCCGATGTCAACGAAAGCGACGTTAAGTTTGCTGTTAAGAACGGTAATATCCGCTTCGGACTTCTTGCACTGAAAAACGTAGGTGTCGGATTTGTCAATTCGCTTATAGCAGAGCGCGAGATCCGTCCTTTTTCGTCGTTTGCCGATTTTGTATCCCGAATGGCGGGCGGCGAGATCAACAAGCGACCTGTTGAATCGATGATCAAGGCGGGTGCCTTTGACTCGTTTGGCGTATATCGTTCACAGCTTTTGGCGTCTTACGAGGAGATAATTGATATATGTTCCCGACGTGAAAAGGCGAATATTCACGGCCAGATGGATATGTTTGCGACCGAAGAGGAAAGCGAATATCAATTTCCGAAAATGGACGAGCTTTCGATGCGCGAAATGATCGCATTCGAAAAAGATTCGTCAGGATTTTGCTTTTCAGGTCACTTACTTGATTATTATTCAAAAAATCTGTCAAAACTGCAGATTATACCTATAAACGAGCTGAAAAGCAGGGTGATAGAAAACGATATTGCCGACAAACAGCGCGTCATGATCGCCGGCATCGTGTCGTCTCGCACGGTAAAACAAACCAAACACGGCGATGCTATGGCATTTGTCCGACTTGAGGACCGTTTTGCCGATATCGAGCTTGTGGTTTTTCCGAAAGTTTATTCTCCCAATATTCATTTGCTCGCGGCAGACAGCGCGATCTGCGCCGTCGGCGAGGTATCGATTCGCGAGGATGAGGATCCCAAGCTTCTGGTGAGCGCCGTATACCCATTGCAGAATAACGATACCTTCAATGAAAGCGCGTATAAAGCCCCCATAATCGAACAG
>JAFXHW010000193.1 GCA_017533545.1 Clostridia bacterium | reverse complement strand
CTTTGTGTTTGATGATGAGACCGAAAGTAAAAACGAGAACGAAAACAAAAACGCAGATGATACCGACTCCATACCTTCCACAGGCTCTGAAGATGAGGATGGCGGATTCCCGATCGTTGTCATAATAATTGCAGCAGTTGTCATCATAGCAGCTATTATAGTCATCATCATTATCGCAAAGAAGAAAAAGAAATAATTAACTAAAATAGGTGCCGACGCATAGAAAAAGCGCCACTCCGCTTCGCTTCGTGACGCTTTTTCTATGCATTTTTATATTTCTTTATCTTTTAGTCAGATTTTTTATACCCCAACTATTGACAAATAGCCTGAAACGGAAGCTCTCAAAAAAAATAGTTTTAGATATTAGCAAAAAGGAAGACAATCAAAATGGACAAAAACGCTGCATACGATATCACCTGCCAATTCGAAACGATAAGCACACTTAAACGATTCATTCCCTACTCTATCGGCACTCCGTCCGATAAATTGAGCTACAACGACAATTATCCGCGCGCAAACTTTATCTTCTTCTCCGACAGCCATATCGATTTATGCGAGCCCGAGGCATCGCTTGACAACGTACGCCGCACGCTGGAATTCGCCAACGATTCCCCGATACGGTTTGATGCGCTCGTTCATGCCGGCGACGTAATGACTCCGTTCGGAAAGTTCGACAAAGCCGATTCATACAGACGTCTTACACCATTTTTCGATATTGCAAAGACCAGCCGCTCACCGTTCATCTTCACAAAGGGCAATCACGACACAAACGACTGGACAAATATTCCCGAAAATGTGCTCGGCGACCGCGACTGGAGCGAGCTGTTTCTGGATTTTGCCGAGAAGGAATACGGCATCGTTCGTCAGGTCAAGGCTTCGGGCGAAAAGTCGACGTGGCACTACTGCGACATAGATGCGCACAAGATACGCATAATTTCGGTAGATGTACAGGATACCGACAAGACTTCGGTAAACGACGACGGATACGTAAAATATTACGGCGGCGTATCGTGGTACATCACAAACGAGCAGTTTGACTGGATCGCTCACACCGCGCTGAATTTCGACGACAAGGAAGATAAGGACTGGGGCGTCATCTTCACTATGCATCAGCACACGAAGGGTAATGAGCTGCACGAAAGCGCGACCGAAATGCTACTGTGCCTCTGCGAAGCCTTCAACACTCAGGGAAAATATGCGCTCAATTATACCGCGCCGAACAATACATTCCTCGATCTTCACGTCAGCGCCGACTACTCGCGGTATGCCGCATACGAAAAAAAGCCGCACGTTATCTGCTGGCTTCTCGGACATAACCACGAGGACAAGCATGAGGTGCGGCACGGTATCAACATGATCTGGACGCTGAACAACTCCTCGTCCGACTGTTGCGGTGACTCCCGTGTGGCGCGCGTCCCGGGCACGACCTCGCAGAACAGCTTTGATATCGTGAACATCGATACACGTACACGGCGGATACGTATTATCAAGTACGGAGCAGGCGTCAACTGCTACGGCATCGGCGGTGACAGATTCCAGCCTGACGGACTTTCTTATTGATTTGACGACTTGCGTGAGTGTTATATCGCCTTATGTGAAAAAGCGGGGCTGAGTCATTAACTTAACTCAAAAAAAAAGCGGATGTTCTTTACCGAAAGGTATTGAGCATCCGCTTTTTCTTTTTTAGACTATCTTATTGAGACGGCCCCAAAAAGTCAATTTCAAAGTAATTTCAGCATCTCGCAAAGGAGCTTCACGGAATTTTCCGCCGCAATTGTGACGAACTTATCATAGCTCATCGCCGCACCCTCATCTCCACCGTCGGAAATGGCACGGATAACCACAAACGGAACTGAATTTACATAGCAAACATGACCGATGCTTGCGCCTTCCATTTCGCAAGCAATGGCAGAAAATGTCTCTCGGATAAATGCCTTTTTGCTCTCCTCGGCAACAAAAACATCGCCCGAT
>JAFXHW010000005.1 GCA_017533545.1 Clostridia bacterium | reverse complement strand
GCGGCGGCTTTGTGACCGCCGAGCACGAAGTCGCGCTTGATGTGATCGATCATATCAGATGCCTTTTCGTGACCTGTCATCCAATCCTCGAAATGCTTTTCGCCAAGACCCTCACTGCATTCGGCGATCCAGATGATAATGCCTCCGTCGCGTACGGCGTGTGCGGCATTGTCAAGCGCCTTTTGCGCCTGATACATATTGCGATCCTTGGGGAATCCGCCTGCCGATGCGATAACGATATCGGCCTTTTTCTCCATTTTTACGGCGTACAGGCTGTCAAGGAATTTGCAGCCCTCGCGGTGAGCGTCAACGACGTGTCCCGATACGCATTTGATGATCTCCTTATGCTCGTCGAGCACGACGTTGCATATGAATTCGCTCGGGCAGAGGCGACCCGATTCCTCGATGTCCTCGCGCACGGGGTTGCCCTCAAGGCGACCTGCAGCCGATTCGGGCTCTACCATGAAGCGGTGGTTGGACTGGATAGCCGCGCGGGTGGAAACGCCGGGCATTATAGCCTTGTATCCGCCGCTATATCCTGCAAAATAGTGATATTCGATATTGCCGACGAGGATTCTCAGATCGGCACGTGCGACAACTCCGAAGATCTCGACGAGGGTTCCTCGCGAGGTCGTTCCCATGTTAACGCAGTCGTTTTTTGTGTCGGCATCGATGCATTTTACGCTGTCGTAGACGTAGTCGCCGACGAGCGCGCGCATCTCGGCTTCGGTCTGCGCGCGGTGGCTGCCCAGTCCGAATACAACGGTGATCTCGCTGTTGTCAACTCCCGCCTCGTGAAGCTCGTCGAGAAGAGAGGGTATAATTTTATATGAAGGGCAGGGACGTGTGCAGTCGCTCGTTACGATAACGACGTTTTTGCGTCCGCGTGCGATTTCGGAAAGCTTTTTCGATGAAATAGGATTGGCGAGCGATCTTTTTACCTCGTCAACACCGGTAAGCTGACGCTCAACTGTGTTGGGCATGAGCGTACCCATAAGATTTTTTTCATCGATGCAGGCACTGACCTCGCTTTTTGCGTAGGGGAGAGTGATATATGACATGATCTGTACCGTCCTTGATTATATTTCGCAGCTATTATAACACAAGAACAAAAAAATTGCAACCCCTGCTCCTGCGGAGGGCGAACGCGCATGATCGGTCCTATCTTGGCCTCCCCTGTGTAAGGGGAGGTGGCTCGCGCAGCGAGACGGAAGGGTTGTCTATAAGGAAATAAGGTAGAAAAACCTGCGGTTTTTCTGATTTTATTTCACTCACCGCCGTGAGGGCTCTTACTTTCTCTTTCTTCAAAGAGAAAGTAACAAAGAGAAGGAAGTCAAGGGCACCGGCCCTTGACCAACCCCGTCGGGGGATGATCGAAAAAGATCGTGCAAGCACGACTTTTCACGATCAACTCCCCCGAAGCCCCCTTGGGGCAAAATTAATCACTTCTCTAAAGACATTGTGCTGACGCACAAAGTCTTACAAAATTCGACGTAGTCGAATTTTAGAAGAATTGAGCGTAGCGAAATTCTTTGTAGCCATGCGCGGCGGCAGCGCTTTTAAAATTAGAAAAATCTTTGATTTTTCTTTCTGTTATTCAACTTTAACCAATATCATCACCAAAACATAAGGAAAAAAACAATGGAACAGAAAACAAACGCGATGCGCCGTCTTGACGCGGCAAAGTTATCATACAAAGCCCACTCGCTTGGCTCTGACGAGCCTATGAGCGCTACCGAACTTGCTCATAAGCTCAACAAAGAAGAGGGACGGGTGTTCAAAACTCTCGTTACCGAGGGCAAATCGGGCGCTCACTACGTCTTTGTCATACCCTCGAACACTGAGCTTGACCTGAAAAAGGCTGCCCGCGCGGCAGGCGAAAAGTCGATATCGATGCTGCTTCAAAAGAACCTTCTGCCACTGACGGGATACGTTCACGGCGGCTGCTCGCCTATTGGCATGAAAAAGCTATTCCCCACCTTTTTGCACGAGTCCGCCAAGAATTTTGACACTATCTTTTTCTCGGCAGGGCGCATCGGATGCCAGATCGAGACCTCGCCCGACTCCTTGCTGAAGGTCGTACCCTACAAGCTTTGCGATCTTACCGTCTGAAAAAATATTTTTACACATTAATCATCGCATGCTTTTCATTTGTTAATATTATTCCATTATAATTTTGGATGAAAGCAGTAATAACCCGCTTTTTCGGCGCATATAATGCCGATATGAAAAAGTTTGTTTTATTATTGATTTTACCTATTATTTTCTGCTCGTGCAGTGCGGGAAGAGTAACGGCTTCCGAGCTTCTTTCCCATCAGCAAAGCGACCTTTCATGTGTCTATTACGCGGGCAATTTTACGGCCGAGATCGAGGTGGAGCACGCCGAGGGGGAGATTTTGGTGACCTATGTTCAGCCAGAGAACCTTTCGGGACTTACCTTCTCCGTGGGCGAAAAGGAGGTATCCATCGTGCTCGGAGATAATCGATATCCGATTTCTGCCGAAACGGGGGGGCATCTTTTTAAGATTTATCGCCTCGTCAATTTGGAAGAAGACGGCTATAAAAAGCTCGAAACGTCGAACGGGGGCATCAGCTACGAGGCGCTTTTTGAATGCGATACGGGCGACGTAATCTTAAGCTACGATATGCGCGAGAGACGCACTACCCTTATAACTGACGCCGATTTCGAGCTTGAAATATGCTCACTCGGCACAAAAGAGGAAAACGAAACTACAGAATCGGTACAATGATATGGATAAAAAAAGATCGGACAAAATAATAGAAAAGCTCGAGGAGCTCTATCCCGCCGCCGAGTGCGCGCTGAAGTACGAGGGCGATCCGTGGAAGCTGCTCATTATGGCGATACTCTCGGCGCAGTGCACCGACGCTCGTGTCAACATTGCATCGGGACCTCTTTTTGAGCGGTTTCCGACGGCGCGCGATATGGCTGACGCTGAGGTAGGAGAGATTGAAAAGTACGTCAAATCGTGCGGACTTTATCGCACGAAGGCGAAGAATCTCAAGGCATCGTCCGCGATGCTCTGCGAGCGGTTCGACGCTGTCG
>JAFXHW010000192.1 GCA_017533545.1 Clostridia bacterium | reverse complement strand
CCTCGGCGCATCGATGATGGAGCCTGATATCCGCATGAAGACAAATGAGATGGGTTTTTGTACCGAGCACTATGCAAAAATGTTTGCGCGCAATAACCGTCTCCAGCTCGGACTTATGCTTGAAAGCCATCTTGACGTTGTACGCGAGGAGCTTGACAGCGGAAAGCTCTTGAATTTGATCCGCGGCAAGGGCGCTGTAGCATCGGACAAGCTTCAAAAGCTCGAAAACAGCTGTTATGTCTGCGACCGAATCGAAAACAATTTCCAAAAGATGATAGAAAACGCGGTATATCTTTGGAACGTCGACAGCGATAAAAAGGAAAAGCCTTTCGAGGATAAAATAAAGGCGCAGAGCCACTTTTGTCTGCCGCATTACAGAAAGTTTATCGAGTGCGCTCGTATCTGCCTCGAAAAGAAGCAGTTTGGAGATTTTTACTCAATCATTACCGATATTGAAAAAGCATATTTTGACTCGCTGCGCAATGACGTAAGCTGGTTTTGCAAGAAGTTCGACTATCGCTATGAAAACGAGCCCTGGGGCAATTCAAAAGACTCGGTCGAGCGCGCGATCGCTTTGTTGAACGGAAAGCATTGACGCCATGAAATATACATATTCAAACGGATGCGCGTTTTTTGAAAACGTATCCGATTTCGACATTGCGCAGACATTCGATTGCGGCCAATGTTTCAGATTTGATCTTGTAGACGGCTATTGGCAGGGAATATCCTGCGGACGCTTTGCCCGCTTTAATCAGCCGTCGCCCGACACACTCGAGATATATGCCGACCAAGCCGATATTGATTACTGGGTAACCTTTTTGGCACTTGATACCGACTATTCGACTGTGAAGGAGGATATCGCTTCAAAATTCGGCGGCCAGACCATACTTAGTGCAATGGAGTGCGGCAGCGGAATACGTATTCTTCGCCAGCACCCGTGGGAAACTCTGATATCCTTTATTATATCTCAAAACAACAATATTCCCCGCATAAAAAAGATAGTCGAATCTCTCTGCCGCGAGTTTGGTGAGAAGATCGAGTGCGGCGAGCGTGTTTACTATGCCTTTCCGACACCCGAGGCGCTTTACAATGCCGGCGAGAGCGCAATATTTGCTCTTAAAACGGGTTTTCGTGCAAGATATATATATGATGCCGCATCGCGAGTTGTTGACGGCAGGCTCAATATAGATGCGCTGTGCGAAATGGATAGTGATACTTTGAATGAAGCACTTCTTGAAATTTGCGGAGTAGGCCCGAAGGTTGCCGCCTGTGTATCGCTCTTTGGCTTCGGACACACTGAAGCGTTTCCGATAGATGTTTGGGTAAAGCGCATTATGCAGAAGTATTATCCCGATGGGCTTGATATAAAATCTCTCGGTAGATACGCTGGCGTTGCACAGCAGTATCTGTTTTACTATGAACGCTATCTCGGCGGAGATAAAAACTGATAAATAGCTGAATTTGCCATGATTTTTAACTTTGACACATTCATAACAAAATTGCCGGGCGTAGGTGATAAGCGCGCGGCACTTTTGGCGCGCCTGGGCATAACAAACGTCGGTCAGCTTTTGCGCCATTTTCCGCGCGGATACCAGAATCGCGGCGATGTCAGGGAGGTAAGCGAAGGTGTAAGCGGGGAGATAGTGTCGCTTGTCTTGACGGTCGGCAATAATCCTGTCACCTCGATGCTCCGTTCGCGTATGCTTATAACAAAATTCATGGCCTTCGATGACAGCGGCAAATGTAATATTGTCTTTTTTAATAATCGATATGCATCTCAGACCTTTAGTAAGGGAAGTACATTCCGTTTTTACGGCAAATGCCAGAAAACCAACGGCAGGCTGACACTCACAAATCCGATTTTCGAAAGGGTAGTGGAGGGAAGCGAGCTGCCGCCCATAACCTCGATATATCCACTAACAAGCGGACTAAGCCAGAAGATCGTTTCAAATCTTGTTTCCGAATTGCTTATGAGAATGGACGACAGCGCCTTTAAAACTTCGCTGTCCGATGAAATTATGCAAAGGGCTGATCTTTGCACGCCTGCATTTGCATACAGAGCGATACACTGTCCCAAATCGTTTGAAGATACCGAAAAAGCAAGACGCTTTTTCGTTTTTGAGGAGCTTTACAACTTTGCGCTTCGCGTAAAGCATTCAAAAGCACTTATGAGAGAGGGACGTGCCGAGGTATTAAAGGTTGGAAAAAGCACCTTCACAGAATTTACTTCGCAGTTCAGCTATGAGCTTACAAACGCACAAAAAAAGGCGGTAAATGAGATTGCAGCCGATCTTGCATCGGGTAAACCGATGAGAAGAATGCTTTGCGGAGATGTCGGAAGCGGAAAGACCGCTGTCGCTGCCGCTGCTGCGTATATTGCCATTAAATCGGGACATAAAGCCGCTCTCATGGCTCCCACCGAAATTCTTGCAAGCCAGCATTATGCTGACCTGTCAAGCATTTTTGACAGACTTGGTATCAGGTGCGCGCTTTTTGTGGGATCAAACAGCCAAAAGACAAAAAAAGAGCTATACCGGGATCTTAAAAACGGTGATATTGATTTGGCAATCGGTACACACGCTCTTCTCAGCGAGGCCGTTGAATTTAATGATTGTGCGCTCGTTATAACAGACGAACAGCATCGCTTCGGCGTAAATCAGCGCGATACACTTGAAAAAAAAGGCAACGAATCGCAGGGTGAAGATGGAGATAAAAAGGTGCATACCCTCGTAATGTCGGCCACACCGATACCGCGTTCTCTCGCGCAGACGGTGTATGGGGATTTGGATCTGTCCATACTTGATGAGCTTCCTCCGGGACGAAAGAGTGTTGATACATTCGTAGTCGGCAGCGACTATCTTGCCCGCCTTGATAAATTTATCGAAAAACAGGTCAAGGAAGGATCAAAGGTATATGTTGTCTGTCCCGCTGTAGAAGAAAAAGCTAATGAAGACAGCGATGAGGTAATACAATTTGGATACGGATACGATGCCGAGCAGATCGCGAACGAATCACTGCCGATAATCGGCGCCGTAGAAGAGGCTGAACGCCTGAAGAAGTCATTGCCCGAGCTTGAGATCGGCTGCGTTCACGGAAAAATGAAGAGCGGCGAAAAGGAAGAAATCATGAAGGCGTTTTCTTCCGACGGCCTTGACGTGCTTGTATCTACTACCGTTATTGAGGTCGGTGTCAATGTGCCTACTGCAACTTTGATGATTGTCAGATGTGCCGAGAGATTTGGACTTTCACAGCTTCACCAGCTTCGAGGACGAGTCGGTCGTGGTGACAGACAGTCGTTTTGTGTGCTTGTGAGCGATAGTGCCAGCGAGCTGTCGCGAGAGCGTCTTAATGCGATAAAATCGACGTCGGATGGTTTTATGCTTGCCGAGCATGACCTCGCACTGCGCGGCCCCGGCGACTTTATTCAAGGCGAAAACGGTTCAGTGCGCCAAAGCGGCGATTTCAGATTCCGCTTTGCTTCTTTAACCGAAGATATTGCACTTATGAAGCTCGCGTTTGAGCTTGCAGAATAATAAAAAGGCTGTCAAGGGGTAGTCAGCTATAGAGCAGTTGTGAATTGAATCATACCGACAGACAAAAAAGGACAAAGAATTACGAAAATTCTTCGTCCTTTTTTCTTGACAAGTACAGCTTTTGACGATATATTTGCTTACGCAAATG
>JAFXHW010000191.1 GCA_017533545.1 Clostridia bacterium | reverse complement strand
CCTGCAGGTGAATAATTGAGCAGATCGGTTAAATTTTCGGACCTTTCTCTGACCGACGAGGACCTTTCGTTCATCAACGAAGGGGTATCCGAAGATAAAAAAGAAAAGAAAAAAAGCGCATCAAGCGAAAACGAGCGCGCGCTGAAAAGTGCGATGAACATTTTAGCTTATGCCGACAACACCGAGCGCCGACTTCGCCGAAAGCTCGCCGAAAAGGGATTTACGCCCGAGGCGGTCGAATACGCCGCTTCATACGTCATCGAAAAAGGGTATCTTGACGAATACCGCATGATCGATTCCGCCGTCCGCTCACTTGTGAAATTCAAGATGTACGGCAAGTCACGCGTTATCGCCGAGCTCCATCAAAAAGGGTTCAAGCGCGATGTCATTGACACCTTCGATTTTGATGAGATCGATTTTTACGATGCCTGCCGCCGAATGTTTGAAAAACGGGGCGGTGTGGGCGACGAAAAGACCCGCGCCTATCTTTTGCGGCACGGACATTCGTCAAACGATATAAAGCGCGCATTCACATCACAGGATGATTTTTAAATACATATAATACGAGGACTTATGTCAAACACTAAAATCGGATTTATCTCTCTCGGCTGTCCGAAAAACCAAATCGACGTCGAGGTCATGCTCCACGACGTACTCTCGGCAGGATACGAGATCACGTCGGAAGATATCGAAGCCGACATCATCATTATAAACACCTGCGCCTTTATTGAAAGCGCGAAGCAGGAGTCGATCGATAATATTTTAGATGCCAACTGGCTCCGTCAGAAGAAGCTGCGCGGAATAATCGTAACCGGATGCATGGCTCAGCGCTACCGCGAGCAGGTGCTTGAGCAGCTTCCCGAGGTCGATGCCATCGTCGGATGCGCCGGACTTCACAACATCGTCGACGCCATAAAGGCCGTCGAAGCGAAGGAAAAATACGTCTCGCTCCCCCCTATAGAAGAGATGCCTCTCGGCGGAGAAAGAGTTGTTACGTCGGGCGACTTTATGGCATATATCAAAATCGCCGAGGGCTGCGACAACCGCTGCGCCTACTGCGCCATTCCCGATATCCGCGGGCCCTTCCGCTCGCGTACCATCGAGGACATCGTCGCCGAGGCAAAGGATCTTGACGCGCTCGGTATCCGCGAGCTTGTTATCGTAGCGCAGGATACCTCCCGCTACGGTCTTGACATCTACGGCGAGTATGCACTTCCGAAACTTCTTCGCGCCATCACCGATGCCACAAGCATTCCGTGGGTGCGCATGCTTTACTGCTATCCCGACAAGATTACAGACGAGCTTATCGACGAGATGAAAAACAACAAAAAGATCGTGCCCTATATCGATCTTCCCGTTCAGCACATCTCGGACAAAATCCTCAAGTCCATGAACCGCCACGGCGACAGCGCAATGATCAAATCGGCCATTTCCCGCCTTCGCGATGCGATGCCCGACATCGTTATTCGCTCGACCGCCATCGTCGGATTCCCCGGCGAAACAGAGGAGGATTTCGACGAGCTTTGCGAGTTTGTGCGCGACATTAAATTCGAGCGCTTCGGCGTATTCACCTTCTCACCCGAGGAGGACACTCCCGCCGAAAAGATGCCCGATCAGGTCGACGAGCAGACAAAGCAGGACAGACTCGACATCCTTATGGCGATGCAGCTCCGCAACAGCGAAGAATACAACGAAAAGCAGCTTGGCAAGACCGTAACCGTTCTCTGCGAGGGCTTTGACGCTGTCTCCGAAATGCATTTCGGACGTTCCTACGCCGATGCACCCGAAATCGACGGCAAGGTTTACTTTTCCGCCCCCCAAAAGATTGCCGAGGGCTCATTCGTACGTGTTAAAATAAAAGAAACGCTCGATTACGACGTGATCGGCGAAGCTCTTTGATTTTGGAGGCAAGAAAGATGAAAATGAATTTACCGAATAAGCTGACTATCTTACGAATGATCCTTTTGCCCTTCGTAATGG
>JAFXHW010000022.1 GCA_017533545.1 Clostridia bacterium | reverse complement strand
TGTGTGAGAAGATTAACTCCTCCATCGCCACCGGCTTCACCACCTTTAGCACCGGCATGGGCATGGGTGTGTATATTTGGTCTGTGCAAGAGGTATTGCACCTTCGCTCTGCCAACCCTGCCCTCCACCTGATCGCCGTCGAACCCTACCCCGGCTTCTCCGCCAAGTGGAGCGGGGAGTGGCAAGCTTCATACCGAGAGGTGCTTCAAAAAGCAGACCTTGTCAAACGTCTAAACAATACTGAGCAAAAAATGGATCGGGTTTTCGATTTAAAAAGGCTGTCATCCGTGCAGAAAAGATGAGCTCGCAAAGGTTCTCAAAACCGGCTATGATGTAAAATCAGATCATGCCCGACATCAAGAGGGGTACTGAACCATGACCATATATTCAAGCGTCATCCTGCTGACTGAGCTGATGATGATGGCGATGGTAATCCATATCGTCCATTATTCTGGATTCACAAGGTCGGAAAAAGGATGGTATGTGGCAACCTTTACTGCGATTATGCTATGCGCGGCCGCAGAATTTTCCGCCATTCATTTTGATGCCCGGGGTAGAGGATTTGTCGTTACCCTGACGGTCATCACCGTCGTACAGTTCTCCCTCTCGCCCATGCTGCCGGTCTTTTTTGCCGGCGCGCTGGGGATGCGGCGGGAAGCCAGGGCTATCGGAAAATTCTTCTTTCTCAATGTACTGGCACAAATCATATCTGCTCCGTTCGGCTGGATTTTTTACTTTAACGAAGGCGGGAAATATGTCCGGGGAAACCTGTACTTTATCTATCAGTTCTTTTACATCAGCAGCCTTGTCTTCCTCATCGTGGCTCTCAATATCGTCGGGAAGCGTTTCAGAAATCGCGATATCTATACCATAGCCATGGTGGTGGTCATAATGCTGGCCGCGATTATCCCTCTGATCCTCTACAAGGTCTACACGGATTATCTCGGCATCGCCCTCTGTGCCTGCCTGAGCTATATATATTACAACGATCTGATCCAAGAGGACATCCAGGCCGAGCTGATCGCCAAGCAGGACAGGATTTCATCAATGCAAAAGCAGATGATCACGGGATTGGCCAACCTGATCGAAAGCCGAGACCTGGAAACCGGAGAACATGTCGCCAGGACCAGTGATTATGTCAAAAAGCTCGCGTCCTTTGCCCGACAGGACGGTGTGTACGTAGATGAGCTGAGCGACCACTTCATTGCGCTGATCGGAAGGGTCGCCGCCATGCATGACATCGGGAAGATCGTCGTTTCGGATCAGATCCTGAAAAAGCCGGGCAGGCTGACGGCCGAGGAATTTGAGGAGATGAAAAAACACGCCTCTGCCGGCGGAACAGTTGTCCGCGAGGTATTGAGCGGTATAACGGATGCCGAGTACCTTGCCATGGCCTCGGACATCGCGACATACCATCACGAATGGTGGAACGGAAAGGGCTATCCGTCCGGGCTCAAAGGCGAGGAGATCCCGCTGTCGGCCCGGATCATGGCGATTGCGGATGTGTACGACGCGCTGGTTTCGGAGCGGTGCTACAAGCAGGCCATGCCAAAGGAAAGGGCCTACGAAATAATACAGGAGGAATCAGGAACCCACTTCGATCCACAGTTGGCAATGGTCTTCCTAAATCACAAGGAAGAATTTTCCTGACTTCATGCACAGCAATATCTCCTTGAGATTGAGGTATTTGAACT
>JAFXHW010000004.1 GCA_017533545.1 Clostridia bacterium | reverse complement strand
TTAAGCGCACTTACGTTCAGCCCGAGATTGTAGGCAAAGTTCGCAAAGGTCTGTATCTTTTCGGGAGATGGGTCCTCGTGTATGCGATACACGCAGGGCATATCCTGCCAAAAATGCCAACTTGCCACCGCCTCGTTGGCGCAGAGCATGAACTGCTCGATAAGCATCTCGGTAACGCCTCGCTCGCATTTGACTATGTCAACGGGCTCGCCGTCTTCGATTATGATCTTCGATTCGGTACTCTCAAGCTCGAGCGCACCCCGCTTTTCGCTTTTTCGCGCAAGGATCTCATAAAGCTCGAGCATATCGGGCAGCATACTGCCTGCCGCCTTGTATTTATCGTAAAAGGTTGAATCGTTTCCCTTTTTTACGACATCGTTCAGCTCGGAATAAACTCCTCTTACCGCGGTGCGAATAACACTCTCGCACAGCTCGCAATCAACGATATCCCCCTCGCTGTCGAGGGTGATGAGCGCGGAGAGCGCATATTTGTCGCTTCCCGAGTTGAGCGAGCAGCATCCGTTTGATATGGCTTCGGGCAGCATGGGCACTACCTTGTCGATAAAATAAACGCTCGTGCCTCTCTCGAAAGCCTCAGTGTCGAGTGCGCTTCCCTCTTTGACATATTCGCTTACATCGGCAATGTGTACGCCAAGCAGGTATCCGTCGCCCTTTTTCTCAACCGATACGGCGTCGTCAAGATCCTTCGCATCGGCGCCGTCGATCGTGATTATACATTTATCGCGAAGATCGGTACGACCCTTGAGAGAGATGGGTGCCGATGCGACGCGCTCGGCTTGTGAAACGATCTGTTCGGAAAAGCTCTCGCTGATGCCGTGCTCTCGCAAAATGGCAGAATAGTTGGCCTCACGGCTTTCGCTGTCGCCGAATACTCCTACGATCCGCCCCTCGGCGTTGTCGTAGGTGGACGGATAGCGGACTATCTCGGCTTCAACCTTATCGCCTGCCTTGGCAAGGCCGATATCATCGAGCTCGACGATGAAATTGATTCGGCGGTCGTCCGATTTTACGTAATATCGCGGTGCGCGGCCGCGGACGCGGACAAGCTCGCGCAGTGTGCCGATCACACTTGTCACTCGGTGCTCGACGATGCGTATTATTCTGCCCTCGCCTTTTTTGTCGCCATCCTTTCCCTCGCGTGTCATCTGGGCGATTACAACGTCGTCGTTTATCGCGTCCATCGTTTCTTCGGGCGGTATGAACAGGTCACCGCCCGTGCGGCGGCGGTATTCGGCATCGGGAATGAAAAATCCGAATCCCTTGGCGTGGGCACGGAATGTGCCCCGCATATATCCGGCATTTTCGGCCGAGAGAAGCTTTCCCTTTTTACCGTAAACGGCAAGACCTTCGTCTATCGCCCGCTGCAAAGCATCGGCAAATTCGTCAAGCGACAAATCGGAAAAATCGCTTTCGTAAAGCTCGTTCGGCTTTTTGGGGCTGTAGGTGCGCAAAGACAACAGCTCTTTGAGTCTTTCGTATCCCTTCATTTTGCTCCTCCCTTTCTTTTAACATGTTTTTTATGCAGTAACTAATTTTATTTATCCGACCGTCACAGTCGGCAAAGTCGCCAATCCCGCCGCTGCAACATCAAATCGATTTACAATAAAGCCCGCCTTAGTATATATAACCAAAGGCGGGCTTCATGATTCATTTTAAGTTTTCGCTGTGAAGCTTTTAATTATTCTTCAACAGTTGTATCTTCAACTTCTGCTTCGGCGGTATCCTCAACCTCAGCTGCGGTAGTGTCTTCAACCTCTGCTGCAGTTGTGTCTTCAACGGGAGCAACAGTGGTAACGTCTCCCTGGTCAAGACCGGCAAAATCGTCAAACACGTCATCGGGATTGGTTGCAGTGTTGGGCTGAATAACGTATACAACGATTACAAGAAGAGCGAAGCAAACAGCAACGATGGTAGTAACCTTATTGAGAACCTTGTCCCATGTTTTAGCCTTGGTCTTTCCGAAGAATGTCTCAGCGCCGCCGGCGATAGTACCGGAAAGATTGTGGGACTTGCCAGACTGCATAAGTACGGCAATTACAAGGAAAACAGCTGCAAGGAGCAGTATACTTCCTACAATGATCTGTACAGTGGTCATTTTTTAATATCCTCCAAAACTGCCGTCTTTTACTGCGTCGGCAGATAGTAATGTTATTTTAATCTTAACAGGAATCTATGATAACACATTTTTTTCAAAAAAGCAATAGTAATTCACAAATATTTTATTTTTTTTAACAAATACTGCTTACCATACTATTTCTTCGGCATCAAAAACGGGACCGTCGACACAAACGCGGCGGTAATGTTCACCCTCAATGCCCTCGTTCGATTTGAAAAGAGTCTTGCAGATGCAGCCGTGGCAGGCTCCCACGCCGCAGGCCATTCTCTCCTCCATCGACACCTCGCATTTTACGCCGTATTCCTTTGCCAGAGCGGCAACGGCCGCCATCATCGGACGGGGACCGCAGGTATGAATGACATCGTATCCGCCCTTTTCGAGCTCATTTTTGACAAGAGAGGTGACAAATCCGCGATCGTCGGTGATATACTCGGTATCGCAGCCGTATTTTTCGAAATTTTCGGTATAGTTTACCATTCCCTCACTGCGGAAGCCGAGAAGTGCGGTCGAGCGATCGCCGTACGCGCGCGCCAGGGGCAAAAGGGGATAGATTCCGATGCCGCCGCCGACGAGCAGAGCTCGTCCGCTTTGTGATACCTCAAAGCCCTTGCCGATGGGAGAAAGCAAGTCGATCTGATCACCCGCTTTTCTTTCGCTGAGCCATTCTGTGCCCTTTCCGCGGACATCGTAACATATCGTAAGACAGCCGCCCTCACTTTCAGCAATGCTTATCGGACGGCGCAATGTCGTATCGTTGCCGCAAAGAAGCATCACAAACTGACCGGGAGCCGCATCTGCGCCGCAGTCTATAACCATTTCGTAAAGGCTCTTGCCCTCAATTATCGCTTTATTACTCTTGATCTTTCCTATCATAATACCACCGTATATATCTTTTTTATAATTTTTACATTTAATTAACTATATTTTACACGCAAAAGTGCAGTCTGTCAATGGTGTGCGCTTGACTTAACGATAATTATTTGTTATAATGATGAAAAATAAATATTTTATGATAATCACAAGGAGCTTATCATGAGCGATATCAAGGATATAAACTTAGCGCCCTCGGGACGCGACAAGATCAACTGGGTCGCAAGCTACATGCCCGTTCTCAACATCATAAGAAAGCATTTTGAAGAGGAAAAGCCCTTTAAGGGAATGAAGATCTCCATGTCCATTCACCTTGAGGCAAAGACCGCTTACCTTGCCGAGACTCTCGCCGCAGGCGGAGCCGAGGTATGGATCACCGGCTGCAACCCCCTCTCCACTCAGGATGACGTTGCCGCCGCTCTGGCCGCAACCGGTATGGAAGTCAACGCATATCGCGGCGTTGACGATGCTACCTACACCGAGCACCTCAAAAAGACCCTTTCGGTCTGCCCCGATCTCTTTATCGATGACGGCGGCGACCTTACCAACCTTCTTCACGGCGACTGCCCCGAGTATGCGGTAAACATTATCGGCGGCGGCGAGGAAACCACCACCGGTATCCACCGTCTGTTCGCACGCGAAAAAGCAGGCAAGCTGAACTTCCCCATGATCGACGTAAACGACGCCGACTGCAAGCATCTCTTTGACAACCGCTACGGCACGGGTCAGTCGACCATCGACGGCATTATGAATTCCACCAACCTCATCATCGCAGGCAAGACCGTCGTTGTAGGCGGCTACGGCTGGTGCGGCAAGGGCTTGGCAATGCGCGCAAAGGGCATGGGCGCTGTTGTTATCGTAACCGAAATCGACCCCGTCAAGGCGATCGAGGCCAGAATGGACGGCTTTGAGGTAATGCCCATGGACGAGGCTGCAAAATACGGCGATCTGTTCGTTACCTTAACCGGCTGCTGTGACGTTATCCGCGCTGAGCATTTTGCAGTCATGAAAGACGGTGCACTGCTCGCAAATTCGGGTCACTTTGATGTTGAGATCGACAAGGTCGCTCTTGAAAAGGCGGCGGTCCGCGTATGGGAAAGAAAGCCCAACATCGTCGGCTATGAAATGCCCGACGGACGTGTACTCAACCTTCTCGCCGAGGGTCGACTCGTCAACCTCGCTGCAGGAAACGGTCACCCCGCCGAGATCATGGATATGTCCTTTGCCCTTCAGGCAAAATGCCTTGAATACATGGCAAAAGAGGGACGCTCTCTTAAGGCCGGAGTATATCAGGTTCCCCGTGAGATCGACATGGAAGTCGCTGCAATGAAGCTTGAAGCTATGGGATCGAAGATCGACGTTCTTTCCGAAAAGCAGAAGGAATATCTTAACAGCTGATAGTAAAATAAAAAAGATGGCACACGGGGTATCTGCTATAGAGCAGTTATGAATTGAATCATACCAACCGACAAAAAGGACGAAGAATTACGAAAATTCTTCGTCCTTTTTTATTGACAAGTACAGCTTTTTTGGCGATATATTTGCTTACGCAAATGCGATATATTTTCGCTTCGCTCAAATGCGATATAACCGCCCTTACGGTCGGTTGCGATATGATATAAATCCCTCGCGCGAAGCGCGTTCACGCCCGAAGGGCATATCGCATCGAAGATATATCGCGCGCGTCAGCGTATATCGCAAATCCCGCAAGGGATTTATATCGCGGCGCACCTGCTTTATCGCAGGTGCGCCAAAGGTGCCATATTTTTTGTTTTACATTTTACATACCGAGTGCAGTTTTGATCGCGCTCTTTGCGATGCCGTTGTCGGAAGTGATGAGCAAGAACACATAGTTTTCAACCGAATATACCTCGGCATTCTTGATGATCTTTGCAAAGCCTTCGGGATCATAAAGCGCGATGTCGCTCTCGTTGAGCTGCCCGATGCGTGCCTGCATGACCGCCTTGACAGCGTCAACGTCCTTTTTGTCGATAAGCTTCATGATGTGGATCTCGAACGCGCTCTTGCCGTTGGGAAGGCGGATGGCGTAGGAATCCACCATGGAAAGCTCCGCAAGTATATCAAATTCACCCTTGTAGAGGAATCCTGCATACTCGGGATCGAGGTATCCGTCGTCGAGATCGTCAACACCGTTTATGTACAGCTTTTTGTATTCGGGAATATCGGGGTATGCGGCAACGATTGCATCCATAATGTCGAGGGGAGCGGCATCGATGATCTTTGTTTCTTCAACTGTCGTATCTGTATTGTCATTATTCTTTTCCTCGCCGCATGATGCAAAGGCAAATACCGTAATAAGGCAGAGCAAAAGTGCAACTATTCTTTTCATTTTAAATCTCCTTTTCGATAGTGAATATATTTTACATTAAAAGCATCTCAAAGTCAAGAAAATTTTAGATTTTAATCTCTCAGGCAGCAGATTGACAAAAAATATAATCGGTGCTATCATTTAATTAATACATAAAAACAACCGAGAGGATATATGAAAAATCCATTTCCCCATTCGGACAACAACCGTCGTTTTTACACCTACGACTACTATTTAAGAAAGCGTTTCGGCAAAAAATGCTTCAAAGTGCCCCTCGACGGCGGCTTTAGCTGTCCCAACATCGACGGCAAGCGCGCCCACGGCGGCTGCACCTACTGCAATCTCAGCTCGCGCGAGCGGGAGATATTGCCTATATCCATACAGTTTGAGCTCACCGTCTCCGCTCTTTCGAAAAAATGGCCAGACGCGCTCCATATCGCCTATCTTCAGAATTTTTCCAACACCTACGCTCCCGTTGAGCGCCTGCGCGAGCTTTATTACGAATCGCTCGCCCTGCCCGACGTCGTGGGGCTGAGCATCGCCACCCGCGCCGACTGCCTCGAAGACGACGTCTGCGAACTGCTTTACGAGATCGGCAAAAAGACATATCTGACAGTCGAGCTCGGACTTCAGTCGTCAAGCGACGCAACTGCCGAGCGCATCAACCGAGGACACAGCTGGGCGGAATTTCTTCAAGGGTACGAAAAGCTGCGCGGACTCAACGTCTGTGTCCATATTATAAACGGTCTGCCCGGCGAGAGTCGGGAGGATATGATCAAAACGGCGCGCGACGTTGCCCTCCTTCATCCGCATGAGATTAAGATACACCTGCTGCACGTGCTGAAAAACACCGTCATGGCCGAAGAGTATGAGCGCGGCGAGTTTGAAACTCTCACTCTCGACGAATACGCCGACATCGTGGTAAGTCAGCTTGAGCTGCTCCCACCCGACACCGTTATCGGCCGGGTAACCGGAGACGGGCTCTCCGATGAGCTGATCGCCCCGCTATGGAGCACGCGCAAATTCAACGTCATGAACACCATCGACAAGCTGATGGCCGAACGGGACACGTATCAGGGAAAGCTGTACAATTTGTCGATATAGCACTTTTTCCCTGTCATCATGCCGCAATATGCCCATGGGGATGTTGCCTATGGGCATATTGCCACACAAAATTTGCTTTTGCGCTCAAAACCGTCGCTTTACCATGCCCGAAAAAGCATTTTATTCCAAATTATTGCCCTGTTTTGTGCACTGTGCATAAAATAGGGCTTTTTCTTTTTATATCGAAAAGATAAAAAAATACTATTTCGTATTGCATTTTTCTGTTTAATATTATATAATTAAGTGGTATCCGACTATACTTATATGTATAAAACACCAAAAACACGAACTTAATCAAAGGAGATACATTACTATGGCAATCGCAAAACAAACCAAAC
Source organism: Clostridia bacterium (assembly GCA_017533545.1). The sequence goes on along the minus strand of JAFXHW010000004.1, from coordinate 4,650 downwards.
AGATCCGTAATATCGCTTTACTTGGGCACGGCGGCTCCGGCAAAACGTCCTTCGCCGAAGCCATGTTATATTTTACTAAAGCAACCGACCGTCTCGGAAAGCCCACCGACGGAAACACCGTCTGCGACTATGACCCCGAGGAAATCAGACGCGGCTTTTCGCTCCAGACATCCATTGCTCCCGTAAACTTTAAGGACGTCAAGATCAACGTTATCGACACCCCCGGCTACCTCGATTTCTCGGGTGAAGTGCTCCAGGGTGTAAGAGTTGCCGACAGCGCACTCATACTTATCGACGCTAAATCGGGTGTTGAAGTAGGCGCAGAGCTCGCATGGGACTACGCTACCGATGCAGGCATTCCGAAATCCTTCTTCATCAACAAGTTCGACGATCCCGATGCTCACTTCCAGGCCCTCATGGCTGAGCTCCGCGAAAAATTCGGTCACTCTGCCTGCCCCGTCCTCATTCCTATGAAGGACTCCCACGAAACTCTCGGTCTTATCAACCTCATCGAGATGAAGGCTTACACCTTCGATAAGAACCTCAAGAGAACTGTTATCGACATTCCCGAAAAGTATATGGGATCTGCCGAAAAGCACCGCGGCGAATTCCTTGAGTCGATCGCTGAGACCAGCGACGAGCTTATGGAAAAATTCTTTGCCGAAGAAGAGATCACCGTTGAAGAGTCGCTCAATGCGCTCCTTTCGGGTATCGCCGACGGCACCATCGCTCCCGTTATCTGCGGTTCGGCCATCAATATGTGGGGCGTTGAGTTTATGCTCGGTCTCATCGCCGACGCTTATCCTGCTCCCAAGGCAGTTGAGGGCGATCCTTCGGTATTCGTATTCAAGACCATCGCCGACCCGTTCGTTGGCAAGATGTCTTTCTTCCGCGTTATGAGCGGCACTCTCACCAATGACCTTACCCTCAAGAACCTCAATTCCGGTTCGAGCGAAAAGTTCAACCATATTTATACCGTATGCGGCAAAAAGCAGACCGAGGTTGACGGACTTTGCTGCGGCGATATCGGTATGATCCCCAAGCTTTCCAACACCAATACCAACGATACTCTCTCGACCAACGGCGACGCTGAGCCCTACGCGAAGATCGTTTATCCCGAGCCCTTCCTTTCGATGGCTATCAAGCCCAAGGCAAGAGGAGATGAAGATAAGATCGCTTCCGGCGTAAACCGCCTGCTTGAAGAGGATTACACCCTCCGCTTCGTAAACGATCCCGAAACCAAGCAGCTTGTTATCTCCGGTCTCGGAGACATCCACCTCGACGTTCTCACCACCAAGCTCAAGAGCCGCTACGGCGTATCGGTTGACCTTACCGATCCCAAGATCGCTTACCGCGAAGCAATCAAGAAGAAGATTCAGGTTGAAGGTAAGCACAAGAAACAGTCGGGCGGTCACGGTCAGTACGGTCACGTTAAGATCACATTCGCTCCCGGCGAAGGCGAAGGTCTCACCTTTACCGAATCGGTAGTAGGCGGTACCGTTCCGAAGAACTTCTTCCCCGCCGTCGAAAAAGGTCTTACCGAAGCAATGCAGAAGGGCGTTTTGGCAGGATTCCCGATGGTCAGCCTCGCAGCCGATCTCTACGACGGTTCTTACCACGACGTTGACTCTTCCGAAATGGCGTTCAAGATCGCAGCTAACCTTGCATATAAGGAACTCGTTAAGGCTAACCCTGTAATTCTCGAGCCCGTTGGCGAGCTCAAGGTCACCATTCCCGAAAACCAGGTCGGTGACGTTATGGGTGATATCAACAAGCGCCGCGGCCGCGTTCTCGGCGTAGGCCCGAAGGAAGGCAAGAAGGGCTATCAGCTCGTTGAGGCTGAGGTTCCGAAATCCGAAATGGCAGACTACACTATCGCGCTCCGCGCAATGTCTGCAGGTAAGGGCAGCTTCACCTTCTACTTCGTACGCTACGAAGAGGTTCCCGCCGCAAATGCAGCCAAGATCATTGCAGATGCAAAGGCAGAGGCGGAGGCATAAGTCAAATATAATTAAAATCGTCCGGATGCGACCGCACCCGGACTTTTTTATTCAAAAGCAAACGTTCTTGATATTTTAATATTATGTTAATTTGCAAGTTTGACTATTGCAATTATTCATATTTCGTGCTAATATATATGATACACCCCATATATTAGCAAGTTTGTAGTGCGTTTCATGCAAAAACAACGCATCGCGAATAGATTTTTCACGCACAGTACCATTTTTTCAGAAAGGAAAACGTCAAATGGACAACAGATCAACACTTACTGACGTATTCAACGGCTCACCTTTAGAATTTTCAGATAAAACCAATCTGCTCGAGCAGTCCTCCTACCGCTATCAGCTTCAGGAGAGAGCCGAACCCAATCTCTACCGCCACCTTTTCGATTATGAATCCATTCCGAAGGTATCCTTCAACCACCGTTCTGTTCCGATATCCATGCCCGACGAGATATGGATAACCGACACCACCTTCCGTGACGGTCAGCAGTCCACCTCCCCCTTTACCGTTGATCAGATCGTACACCTTTACACCCTCATGAACAAGCTCGGCGGCCCCAAGGGCATAATCCGCCAAAGCGAGTTCTTCGTTTACACCGAAAAGGACCGCGAGGCGCTGCTCAAATGCATGGAGCTCGGATTCGAATTCCCCGAGATAACGACCTGGATCCGCGCATCCGAAAAGGATTTCGACCTCGTACGCGAGCTCGGTATTAAGGAAACGGGCGTTTTGGTATCCTGCTCTGACTACCACATCTACAAAAAGATGGGTCTCACCCGCAAATCGGCAATAGACAAATACCTCGGCATCGTAAAATCGCTTCTCGACAAGGGCATCCGTCCCCGCTGCCATTTTGAGGATATCACACGCGCCGATTTCTATGGCTTCGTTCTCCCCTTTGCAACTGCGCTCCGCGATCTGATGCAGGAAAGCGGCATACCGATCAAGATCCGCGCCTGCGATACCATGGGATACGGTGTATCCTATCCCGGATCGGCTCTTCCCCGCTCGGTCCAGGGTATAATCTACGGTCTCACCCACTATGCCGGCATTCCCTCTTCGCTCGTTGAGTGGCACGGACATAACGACTTTTACAAGGTTGTCACCAACGCCGCCACTGCATGGCTGTACGGCGCGTCGAGCGTCAACTGCTCCATGCTCGGCATCGGCGAGAGAACAGGTAACTGTCCTCTTGAGGCGATGTGCATAGAATACGCTTCCCTCCGCGGTACCACCGACGGTATGGATCTGTCGGTCATCACCGAGATCGCGCACTACTTCGAGAACAACATCGGATATGAAATCCCGCCCCGCACTCCCTTCGTCGGACGCAACTTCAACATCACCCGTGCAGGTATCCACGCCGACGGACTCTTAAAGGACGAGGAGATCTACAACATCTTCAACACCGCCAAAATACTCAACCGTCCCGCATCTGTTGCGGTCGGTCAGCACAGCGGTGCCGCAGGAATCGCACACTGGCTCAACGGCTATTTCTCGCTGAACGGCGACGATGCGATAAACAAGCAGGCGACCATCGTTCAGAAGATGAAGGACGCTGTCGATCGCGAATATGCCGACGGACGTACTACCGTTATGGGTGACGAGGAGCTTGAAAATATGCTCCGCGAGCTCGATTTCGACGAATACGAGCGCCTCTCCCACATTCACCTGCACCACAACTGAATCATTACATAATGGCGAGGGACGCGCAAAACGCGTCCCTTTTTAATTGATTTACAAATAGTTTAAATTGGCTATACTTATTATTCTTGCTTTGTCAAAAATATGGGTATATAATTATAAGGTATTAAGAAAGATATCCAAAGGACGGTAAATATATATGTACGATACACCTTCGGCAAAGCGCGCGCGGGTATATTTTATGATCTCGCTTGTGCTGAGCGCGGTACTGGCCGTTGCGCACACTCTTGTGATGGCCTTTTTCTATGACGAATCTCTCTTTGTCTATGACAGAGTATCCCCCTTCCCCGCAATTATCTACGGCATCAGCGCAGGAGTTATCGTCTTGCTCCTCGTTTCGATGTTCTCTCTTAAAAGCAACGAGCTTTGCACAAAGCATCTGCCTCAAAACCGTTTTTCGACATTCTGTTCGCTTCTTTGCGGATTTTTACTTATCGCATCGCTGCTGCTCAACGTAGTAAATACCGTGCGCGACATTTACCCCACGCCTGCCGCATGGCGAATCGTATCGCTCGTATTCGCGCTGCCCGCCGCACTCTATTTCATCGCATCGTCGTTTAAAACCGATGCCGACCCCAAAAGGCTCGCATGGCTTTCAATGTGCGTTATCATCTGGGCAGGTTTTTACTTGATCAGCCTGTATTTTGAGATAGACAGCCCGATAAAGAGCCCCGTACGCATTTTAAATCAGCTTTCGCTGATCGGTGTCATGCTTGCAATGGTGTATGAAACAAGAACGCTTCTCTCCATTGCCCGTCCGAGACTGCATTTTGCCGTCACGCTCAGCGCCGTCTTATTGCTCGCGCTTGCCAACGTATCGGATATCGCGCTCACGGTTGCATCCGTGCGTCCCTCCTCTGCCGATTCTGCGTTCCGCCTTGCAGAGATCGCAATGATGCTCTATTTCGGAGCACGACTCGGCCAGATCCTCTGGTACGACGG
>JAFXHW010000190.1 GCA_017533545.1 Clostridia bacterium | reverse complement strand
GAGGCTGTGCTTGTCAATCAATTATTGCGCTCTGCTACATCTATCGGTGCAAATATCCATGAGGCGCAGTATGCGCAAAGTACCAATGATTTTATATCTAAATTGGAGATTGCACAAAAAGAATGTTATGAAACAGAGTATTGGCTGGAATTGCTTTTCGAAACTGACTGTATGGAAGAAAAAGTATATAAACCACTGCAAAACAATTGTGGCGCAATACGCAGGATGCTAATATCTTCCTTGAAAACAATAAAAAATAAGCATGAGTAATAAAATGTGTTTTCTACATTATTCTATTTTTTAATCACTCATTATTATTATTCAAGTTCTTCTGTGCACCGAAAGGAAGTACTCTTATGAAAGAAAAAATAAACGTTGGTTATATAGGTCTCGGACGCCGCGGCCGCGGAATGCTGAAAGCGTGCTTCTCGCAGATGAAGGATGTCAATGTAAAGACCATATGCGACATCTCCGAAGAACGCATTGAAATGGGCAAACAGCTCGTTCTCGAAAAAGGCGGATACACCCCCGCATCGACCATGGATTATCACGAAATTCTCGCCGATCCCGAGATCGACGCGGTTGTAATTATGACGGGCTGGAGCGGTCGAATTGCTATTGCAAAGGAATCGATGCTTGCGGGCAAATATACCGCCATCGAGGTCGGATGCGCCGATAAGCTTGACGAATGTTTTGAGCTTGTGCAGACTTACGAAGAAACCGGCGTGCCCGTTATGATGCTTGAAAACTGCTGTTACGGCCGCCGTGAGATGATGCTTCTGAATATGATCAAGCAGGGACTCTTCGGCGAGATCGTTCACTGCACGGGCGGTTATCAGCACTATCTTCCCGACGAGGATCTGTTCAAAAATATTGATACCGAAAATCCTCCGCATTACAGACTGCCGCATTATATCAAGGAAAACCGAGAGAATTACCCGACTCACGAGCTCGGACCGATCTCGAAATTCCTTTCTATCAACCGCGGCAACCGTATGGTTCGTCTTAATTCGATCGCGAGCAAGAGCGTTGCGCTGAACGAGTATTCCGCGCAGAGATTCGGTGCTGACAGCAAATATGCGGCGATGGAATACGCACAGGGCGATATCGTCAACACGATCATCACCTGCGCCAACGGCGAGACCATTCTTCTGACCCTCGATACCACTCTCCCACGCTCGCATTATTCGCGTAATATCTCTGTTCGCGGAACAAAGGGTATGTCGATGGAGGATCGCCGCGTTGTCTATCTGCACGGTATCACTCCCGAAAAGACTCAGGATAACGAGGCGGAATTCTTTGAAAAATACGATCACCCGCTCCACCGTGAGTATGAGGCAATGGGCACTCGCGGCGGTCACGGAGGTATGGACTGGCTTGTTTCCCGTGCTTTTGTTGAAAGTGTGAAAAACGGCACCGATACGCCTATCGATGCTTATGATACAGCCGCGTGGCTCTGCATTGGTTGCCTTTCCGCGGAATCGATCAGGCAGAACGGCGCACCCATTGATATTCCCGATTTCACAAACGGTAAGTGGAAGGATCGCGAGCCTGCCATAAAGGGCAAGTACTGCCTCGATGAAATAGTCGAGGATCTTTCGACGCCGATATTTTGAGGTGAACTTATGGCAAAAATATATAACATCGGTATCATCGGTTTCGGCTCACGTGCCCGCGGAATCTGGGAGAAGAGTATTTTGCCATACTCGGAGACCGAGGGCAACGACAAGTGCCGTCTCGTTGCGATAGTGGACGTTCGCCCGGAGGAAGAGCTTCGCGCAGAGCTTGAGGTATGCGGTGCGACCGATGCGCGCATCTACCGCGATCCCGTGGAGATGTACGAGAACGAAAAGCTCGACGGAACAATAATCGGTACACGTTGTTCACTCCATACGAAAATGGCTCTGATCAACGCACGCTACGGTATTCCCGTGCTGCTTGAGAAGCCTGTTTCAACCACCGACGAAGACCTTGCCGCACTTGAAGGCATTCTTGATACGATGGATGAAAAGACGCTGATCTCCTTTCCGCTTCGCGTCGCCCCCCTTGCCGTCAGAGCAAAGGAGATCATCGACACGGGCATTCTCGGCAAGATCAGCCAGGTTCAGGCGATCAATAACGTTCCTTACGCAAGAGGATATTATCACGGTTGGTACCGCGACGAAAACGAGACCGGCGGGCTCTTTTTGCAAAAATCTACGCACGATCTTGATCTTATACAGTTTATTCTCGGCGAGCCGAAGCCCTTTATGATCAGTGCCACCGAGTCAAAGCTGATCTTCAAGGGAGATATGCCCGCGGGACTTAAATGCAAGGATTGCGAGCGGCGCAAGAGCTGTCCCGAGAGCGATATCAACGTTGCGACTTACGGCGACAGATATGCGGTCCGTGACAACTGTTGCTTTGCCGTTGATACGGGCAACCACGACAGCGCTTCGATCATCGTTCAGTATGAGGGCGGACTGCACGCTGTTTACAGTCAGAATTTCGTTGCAAGAAAGGCGGCGGGCAGACGCGGTCTGCGCATCATCGGCTACAACGCAACTCTCGAATTCGAGTTCAATTCAAAGTGCATTGACATCTTCTATCATAACGAAAACAAGACCGAGCATATCGACATGACCGACCTTTGTCAGCATTCCCACGGCGGCGGAGACAGAAGGATGATCGACGCCTACGTAAAGATGCTCGGCGGTGAGAGATCGCCCGCGCCGCTCTCCTACGGCATTCTTTCGGCAAAGCTTTGCCTTGCCGCGAAAAAGTCTGCCCGCGACAATGTTTTTGTGCGGATAGATTGACAAAACCGCCATTTTGAAGTATAATTAGTCGATATCATAATCGAGGTAGTGACAAATGTTACTTTTACTTCCCACAGGCTTGCTTCTCACGGTGTCATTCATTTTCAACGTGGCAACCGTCGTAGTCAAAAAGCTATATAACAAGACCGCTCCCGCAGGCAGAGAGAGTAATTGGTTTTATAACACTTGTATGAGCTTCGCCTGCCTTGTGTTTATTTTGATCTTTTCGATCGATCCGACGGCTGCGGATCCGTTTGGAGCAATAACCGATTTTTCATTTGCCTCCGCAGGACTTGGAATCCTTTTCGGAATTCTTGTGCTGGCACAGAGCTATACTTATATGTGGGCTCTTGAGATCGGTCCCTTTTCCTACACGAGCGTTATCGTGTCGCTCGCGAGTCTGATTTCAGCACTCAGCGGAATCTTCTTCGGTGAAAGCATTGATATTTATCAGTACGTCGGAATGGGCATTATGGTATTTTGCATTGTTTTCTCGACTGATAAAAATAACGGAGGACGAAAGTCTTCGCTTAAATGGCTTCTGGTCGCGCTGATCTCGTGCGTGACAAACGGTTTGGTAGGTGTTATGCAGAAGATCCATCAGAACACGGAATACTCCGCGCAGAGCACGGCTTTTCTCGTTTCTGCATTTGCATTTATGACTTTGGTTTCAGCTATTATATGGTTTTTTGAACGCAAAAAATCGGGCGCGGAACGCTTTGATCCCAAAGCACGCCAAACGGCTTTCGCTCTTATTAGTGGAGCGACCTTTGCCGTTCCGCACGTTGCTAATCTCTACCTCGCGGGAGCTTTGCCCTCTGCGGTGTTTTTCCCGATCATCAATACGGGCGGACTGATCCTGACCCTTCTGGCGGCAACCCTTCTTTTCAAGGAAAGATTGACCCGTCTGCTATGGCTCGGCATCGCGCTCGGTCTT
>JAFXHW010000189.1 GCA_017533545.1 Clostridia bacterium | reverse complement strand
GGTGTTAACTACGAAATAGCTGTCGTCATCAGCCTCGAAATCGAAGGTTTCTTCTTCATACTCATCGAAATCTTCGTCAGGCTCAAAGAGAGCGGGGGTTATCGGAATAAGATTGGAGTCGTCGGGAGCAAGATATCCGACATCAAAGTATATCTCTAATTGCATGTCGTCATAATCAAAGCCGTAATCTCCCGATTTCTTCAGCTTGACGATGCCGCTGACTTCGTGGGTGGCGGTGGTGTTTTTGGAGCGGGTCTTTGTAGTGACAGAAAGGAAGTAACAGTATTTGGATTCAGAAAAATCTATCTCGCTGACTTCTTCCTCGTTGACAAAGCGCTTTCTTACAACCGAAAGCTTGTCGATATAAGAGGAGCCTTCGTCCCAGTCGGTTTTGATCTTGATCTTTTTTGCCGCATCAGATTCGAAAACCGCAGCATAGCCGTCTCCGCTGTCGTGAACCAACGGGAAATAAACGGTCTCGCCGTAGGGAACCGAGTCATCAACAGGCTCGTTGAAGTCGACATAACGGTCATCCTCGTCGAGAAGATATCCGTCCTCCCAAATCTCGTCGATGGGATAGAGGACATCATCGTCGGCAAGGCAGACAGATGCCATGCTTAAAATCATCATGACCGCCAACAAAAGTGAAATAGTATGCTTCACAGCAAAACCTCCTTTTATGGTATAGCCGAAGGCTAAAACTATCAAAAACTACAAAAGATACATAATTAGTATATCATACGACCTGAAATTTAACAATAGTTACAATGTGAATGTATGATGAAAATGATTTTTAGCATAAAAAACGATTTTTTCGTCGTCTTAACCACAATAAGTTGTGTTTGAGTATTAAAAAAACACAATATTTTCTTCAAAATGTAAAGAGAAAACACTTGACACCGAGCGCTTAATCCGTTATAATCACATAGGATTTTACGAAGAAAGGGAAAGGAGCGCCGTTAAAATGGCCAAGGATTTAACTATTTCGATGCTCTATGATTTTTACGGCGACTTGCTTACCGAAAAACAGCAGGAAGTTATCGAGCTTTATTACAATGAGGATCTTTCGCTTGCAGAGATCGCATCTCACAGCGGGATCACCCGACAGGGCGTGAGAGATTCGATAAAGCGCGCTGAGTTCCAGCTTACCGAGTTTGAAGAGCAGCTTGGCCTCGCAGGCAGATTCCGCGAGATCAAGAGCCAGCTCGAAGAGATCAAGAAAAACGCTTTTGAGATCGAACAGATAAACTCCCGCCTTTATAACTCCAACGAGATAAGCTTAAGACTTGAGAAGATAAAGGCGCTTGCTCAGCACGTTGCTGAGATATAAATTTTTGACGGAGGATTGCTGCATATGGCTTTTGAGGGACTTTCCGATAAGCTGAATTCAGTTTTTAAAAAGTTAAAACTCCGCGGCAAGCTCAAGGAATCCGACATCAAAGAGGTAATGCGCGAGGTCAGACTTGCGCTGCTCGAAGCCGACGTAAACTACAAGGTCGCCAAGGATTTCGTGGCTTCCGTTTCCGCCAAGGCGGTAGGCGCAGAGGTACTTGAAAGCCTCACTCCTGCACAGCAGGTCATCAAGATCGTCAATGACGAGATGACCGCGCTGATGGGTTCCGAGAATGTAAGGATCAGATACTCTTCCAAGCTGCCCACCATCATTATGATGTGCGGCCTTCAGGGTTCCGGTAAAACCACCCACTGCGCAAAGCTTGCACGCCACTTCAAGGGACTCGGCAAGCGTCCGCTGCTGGTTGCCTGCGACGTTTACCGTCCTGCTGCTATCAAGCAGCTGCAGGTTGTCGGCGAACAGGTAGGAGTTCCCGTCTTTGAGATGGGTCAGGGCGATCCCGTTGAGATTTCCCGCAGAGCTATCATGCGTGCCAAGGACCACGGCGATGACATCGTTATCATAGATACCGCCGGTCGTCTGCATATAGACGAAG
>JAFXHW010000188.1 GCA_017533545.1 Clostridia bacterium | reverse complement strand
TTGCTGGATCATTATCTGAACGAATCCGACAACGAAAAGGGCCGCGCCGATAAGCACTCCTATTCTGAATTCCTTAAAGAGGGCTCGGAGAAAATCGGATGGGCTGATTTCGTCGGTTGCAAGTCCGCGGATGATCATTGTCGACGACTGCGAGCCGCAGTTACCGCCCGTGTTCATAAGCATTGGGATAAAGGAAACGAGTATCGGAACTGTCGCAAATGTGTTTTCGTAGTGGGTTATGATGATACCCGAAATGCTCGCCGAAAGCATGAGGATAACAAGCCAGATAATGCGGTTTTTCGCATGCGTGAGGACGGACGTTTTGAAATACGTTTCCTCGATAGGCTGCATAGCCGACATGATAGCGAAGTCGTCCTCGTTTGCCTCGGTGATAACGTCGATAGCGTCGTCAACCGTGATAATGCCCACGAGACGGTTTTCACCGTCAACAACGGGCAGAGCAAGAAGGTCGTATTTTTGAATATCGGCGGCGGTGTCCTCTTTGTTGTCGGTCGTTTTTGCGGATATTACCGAGGTTTCCATAAGGTCGCCAATGAGCTCGTCCGGATCGGCGATCATCAATGTGACCGCGTCGATGTATCCGATAAGACGTCGGCGCGGATCGGTGACGTAGCAGGTATAAACGGTCTCTTTTGATATACCGGTACGGCGGATACGCTTCATTGCATCGTCAACTGTCATGTCGGCGCGAAGGACGATATACTCGGTGGTCATAACGCTGCCCGCAGTTGATTCGGGATATTTAAGCAGCTCGTTGATAAGCAAACGCTTGTCGGGGGTGACCGCTTTAAGCATACGGCTGACAACATTGGCGGGCATCTCTTCGATGATGTCGACGGTATCGTCCATGAAGAGCAGATTGATAACCTCACGAAGCTCGGAGTCACTGTATGCGCCGATGAGCAGCTCTTCAGCGTCGGCATCCATCTCAACGAATACCTCTGCCGCGATCTCCTTGGGCAACAGACGGAAAATTACAACAAGTCTGTCGTCGGGCAGGGTGGCAAGCAGAGATGCGATATCGGCGGGTTCCCATTCGCAGAGCATCTCACGAAGCTCGCGAAAGCGCTTTTCTTCAATTAAAACAAGGGCCTCTTCCATTGTAAACACTCCTCTCAAAAATAGTGGTAAAAGCGGATAAAAGAAATACCCGCAAAAGCCGTGATCTTAAAAGAATCGCGGCGAGAGGGAAGCAGTATAAGTCCTGCGTTGTTATGTAAAAGCCCTTAAAAACAATATTAAATTGGTGCTTCGGTATAAATTACCGAAGAAAAACAAATCGGCAAAGATCGTTTACTGACGCCGACATGTATGAGCTTTGGCATAACAACTGCGACCTACTTCGACCGCCTCCAGCGTCCATGATCTTCACCTCTTTCGGTAGTTTTTGCAAACGCAAAGCGCGATGCATATACGTTTAGTATATAACATCGCGCCCCAAAAATAAAGAATATTTTGTTAATATTTTTGAATTTATACACAGTTAAGTAAAAAATATTGCGCATTTAAACCACAAATCGTTAAATAATGCCTGCAATGACGTCTTTCATACTGTAAAGACCGCTTTTTTTACCTGCCATGAATTTAGCCGCGCGCAGAGCGCCCTCTGCGAATACCGAACGAGATTCGGCGGTGTGGGACAGCGTTATGCACTCCTGCTGACCGGCAAATATAACGTCGTGCTGACCGACGATACTGCCACCTCTTACCGAGTGTATGCCGATCTCTTTTTCGTTTCGCTTCTGACGGCGGGATTGACGCTCATACACATACTCGCTCTCTCCATTTTTCGCTGCGGAAACAGCGTCGGCAAGCATGATGGCGGTGCCGCTGGGAGCGTCGAGCTTCTGATTGTGATGACGTTCGATTATCTCAATGTCAAAGCCTTCGAGAGCGGCTGCGGCGCGTCGGCAGAGTTCGACGAGAAGGTTAATTCCGAGCGACATATTGCCCGAGCGGAAGATCGCGTTCGATGCCGATGCGGCCTCGATTTTTGCTATCTCCTCATCAGTGTGACCGGTTGTGCAGATTATGAGGGGAAGGGAACGCTTTTTGGCGTATTTGAGCAGGGCATCAACCGATGTGTGATGGGAAAAATCGATTATGACATCAGCTTCGCCTTCGTAATCGTCGGGCGACGAAAAAACGGGGAAGGGATGGGTGTTTGCCGACGTTTCATTTGTGTCAAATCCTGCAACGACCGTATATTCGTTCTTTTGCAAAACAGCCTCTGCAACGGCTTTTCCCATGCGTCCGTTGGCGCCTGCGAGAATAATTTTAATCATCTTTTCTTCGCTTGGCAAAATGCCAGGCAATCCTTCCTTTTTGTTTTAAAAGTTGTGTTTTGAAAGCTTAGATAAGACCTGTTTTTTTCATTGCGTCAAGCAGTCTTTGACGGTTTGCGTCTTCCATTTCGCAAAGGGGCAGTCTCATCTCCTCGGTGCAATAACCGAGCGCTGACATTGCTGTCTTTGCGGGTATGGGATTGACCTCGCAGAAAAGGGCATTGATGAGCGGGAGAAGCTTTAACTGGAGCGCGGCACTCTCCTTTATTTTACCGTCAAAGAAGAGCTGGCAGATGTCGTGAGTTTCGCGCGGGCATACGTTGGAAAGCACCGAAATTACGCCCTTTCCGCCGAGCGAGAGTATCGGAACGATCTGGTCATCGTTTCCGCTGTAGATATCAAGCATGTCGCCGCACTCGGCGATGAGCTGCGCTATCTGTGAAATATTGCCCGATGCCTCTTTTACCGCAACGATGTTTTCATGCTTTGCAAGCTCACGGTATGTGGAGATCGAAAAACCGCAGCCGGTACGTGAGGGTACATCGTAAAGGATGATCGGTTTTGTAACGGCATCGGCGATGGCGGTAAAGCTCTTGATAAGTCCCTTCTGAGTGGCTTTGTTGTAGTAGGGAGTAACCACCAAAAGCGCGTCAACGCCTATCTCGCAGGCGTGACGGGAAAGTTCGATAGCGTAAGCGGTATCATTAGATCCGGTACCTGCGATAACGGGTACGCGATGATTTACTTTTTCTACGGCAAATGCGATTGCAGCGCGATGCTCCTCGTCGGTCAGGGTGGATGATTCGCCCGTGGTTCCGCATATAACGATGGCATCTGTCGAATTAGCAATCTGATTTTCTATAATTGCACCCAACGCGTCGTAGTCTATATGTCCGTTTTTGAAGGGAGTGATAATTGCAACGGCAGCTCCTTGGAAAATGGGATTTGATTTCATTTCGGCATGCTCCTTTTCAGGTAAATAATTAAATTTATTGTAAAAAACGAAAAAACCGGTTGAAAACCGGCTATACATGTAATATAATATACACTATGGTGTTTTGCGTTTTTTCGACAAAGCACGAGCGTATTTTATTCATTTACATGATAGCACTCCATCAGACGGCAAAACGGTTTTCATTATGCAGATATATGAAAAAACCTTGCCTTTTATGATGACAGTCCGCAGATTATTCACCTGCGTCCCAGATATTTCAAACCAAAACATCTTCGGCGGCATTGCCTTTCGGTGAAAAAACCTACTGATCGTTGCCGCGACCTCTATCTGCCATTATAATATCACGATAATTTTTTTCTGTCAAGGCAAATAAAAAATATTTTCAAAAAATACACAGTCGGAAGAAGATATATGAATAACTCAAAAAACAACGTAATCAGAAACGAGCTCACACCCACCGATTTGAAGCGATCGGATTTTTACTATGATCTGCCGGAGGAGCTTATCGCCCAGACTCCCGCCGAAAAGCGCGATATGTCCCGTCTTATGTGCGTATCCCGCGAGGACGGAAAGACAGAACACCGTATTTTCCGCGATATTGTCGATTACATCAACGAGGGCGATGTGCTCGTTATAAACGATACCAAGGTTATTCCCGCCCGCCTGATGGGCATAAAGGAGAGCACGGGAATTGCTATGGAAACCCTTCTTTTGCGTCAAGTTGAGCTTGATACATGGGAATGTCTCCTAAAGCCGGGACGACGTGCAAAAATCGGCACCGAGATCGTCTACGGAGAGGGACTTTTGCGCGCAACAGTAATGGGTGACAGCGAGGACGGATGCAAAATACTCCGCTTTTCATACGAGGGCGACAACATATATTCGATTCTCGACCGCGTCGGAAGCATGCCCTTGCCCCCCTATATAACTTCGCGCGCGTCAGATCCTGCGAGGTACCAGACTGTCTACGCCCGCGAACGCGGATCTGCCGCAGCTCCCACCGCGGGGCTTCATTTTACTCCCGAGCTTCTTGATATGATCAGACAAAAAGGCGCCGAGATAGTACCGGTGCTGCTCCACGTCGGACTTGGTACATTCCGTCCCGTAAAGGAGGACGAGGTTGCCGACCACGTTATGCATACCGAGTACATTTGCGTCACTCCCGAGGCCGCCGAAAAGATCAATAACCGAAAGGGAAGGATCATTGCCGTCGGCACGACCTCCTGCCGTACGCTTGAATCCGCCGCCGACGAAAACGGCATCATTCATCCCGTGTCGGGCGATACCGGAATATTTATTTATCCGGGCTATAAATTCAAGGCGACCGACGCACTCATCACCAATTTCCATCTGCCGGAAAGTACGCTTTTAATGCTGGTTTCTGCACTCTCTTCAAGAGAGATCATGCTCAATGCATATAACGAAGCCATACGAGAAAAATACAGATTCTTCTCGTACGGCGATGCGATGTTTATAGAATAAAGGACGTTGTCCTTTATTCAGTGAAGAGGTAATAGTGAAAAGTGAAGAGGTAATGAAGATTTTCGCCTTTGGCGAAAATCCACCAAACTTATTCACTATTCACTCTTACTTTTTACCTCCCGCAAGCCGTAAGGTTTGCGGATGCGATGTTTATCCACTGAAAGGGTAGGAAAAGCAATGATTGACAGATCAAAGATCATAGCTATCTGCGGACCGACCGCATCGGGCAAAACCGCGTTGTCCATCGCTTTGGCAAAAGAGATCGACGGCGAGATAATATCCTGTGATTCAATGCAGATTTACCGCAAAATGGATATCGGAACCGCAAAGCCGACAGCTGAAGAAACAGACGGGGTGAAGCATCACCTTATCGATATAAAAGACCCCGACGAATCATTCAACGTCTCCGACTATAAGGAAGAAGCCGAGCGGGCGATCGATGATATACAGTCGCGCGGCAAAAGGGCAATTTTCTGCGGGGGCACCGGCCTCTACCTCGATGCCGTGCTTACCGCCAATGTATTTTCATCGGGCGCAAGCGATGAAGACTATCGCGCATCGCTTGAAAAGATCGATAACGCCGAGCTTCACCGACTTCTTCGCGAATGTGATCCCGTGTCGGCCGATGCGATCCACCCAAACAATAAGAAACGAGTCATTCGTGCTCTTGAAATATTCCATGC
>JAFXHW010000187.1 GCA_017533545.1 Clostridia bacterium | reverse complement strand
CCCGATCTCATCGTCCGCACGGGCGGCGATGTGCGCGTTTCAAACTTCCTGCTCTGGGACTGCGCCTATTCGGAGTTTTACTTCACCGACATTCTCTGGCCCGATCTCGACGAAAAAGCCATCGACGATGCGGTGGAGGATTTTTACAAAAGACAGAGAAGATACGGCTCTGTGTAGATTACATCCCTCTCTGCCGCGCCTATGTGCGGCAGAAGGGATAAATCTTTATAAATCACTATTTACATGAAAGGACCTGCGCGGTCTTTTGCGTTTTTACGCAGAGCGCACCATCTAAAATGAAGCAGCGTATTATTACCGCTATCGTAGCACTTTGCGTGCTCGTACCCTTTATAGTTTTCTCCGACACCTTCATGCTCCTCATCTTTTCGGGAGCTTTATCCGCTGTCGCCATCGGAGAGATGTTCAACTGCATCGGCATATTAAAAAAGCTGTATATCACCATACCTGCGATGCTGGTTTCGACCGCCGTCGTGCTGTTGACACGCCTTTTGCCCAACGACGGCAACTATCTCGCGGTTGCTTTTATAATCTATTTCATATTCATTATGTATACGCTGACAGCCGCAGTATTTTCGCGCGGCAAGCTTGACGTGACTGACGCCGCGCTCGGCGCGATGACAACCGTATACGTCAGCTTCGGCTTTTCCTCGATAGTCCTTTTACGCGACATGCCCAACGGACAATATCTGTTCATTCTCGCCTTCCTCACGCCCTGGATGTGCGACACATTTGCATATTTTACCGGCATGGCTATCGGAAAGCACAAGCTTATCCCCGACGTTTCTCCCAAAAAGACGGTTGAAGGAGCGGTCGGCGGAATCGTTTTCGGCACAGCCGCCATCGTCGGATACGGAGCGCTGGTCGGACACTATCTCATATCCGATCTCAGCGCAAGAATCCTCTCTCTCATAATCGTCGGAGTTATACTCTGCATCATTTCACAGTGCGGCGATCTTATCGCGTCTCTTATCAAGCGCCACTACGGAATCAAGGATTACGGAAAGATCTTTCCCGGCCACGGTGGGGTTCTCGACCGCTTTGATTCGATCATCGTGACCGCGCCCATTCTCTACATCCTTTTCTCTATATCCGATTTCTTCCGCCTTTTCGGTTAATATTTTAAACAAGGACGAATAAAATTGATTGATAAAATAATTACCGTGCTCGGATCTACCGGATCCGTCGGAACCCAGACACTCGATGTCGTATCGATGACCGACGCAAAAGTGTTCGGTATATCCGCCAACAGCTCGGTCGATACTCTTGAAGAACAGATCCGCCGATTTTGTCCCGTGTATTGTGCCGTATCCGATGAAAATGCCGCTCGCGAGCTGAAAACGCGCGTTGCCGACACGTCGGTAAAGATCATCGCGGGCAGCGATGCGTCAAGCGAGCTTGCTTCGCTCGACGGCTGTGATATGGTTTTCAACTCGCTCTCCGGCTTTGCCGGAATGAAGCCCACTTTGGCGGCGATAGATGCAAAAAAGGACATTGCGCTTTCAAACAAGGAGACTATCGTCACCGCGGGCGAGATCGTGATGACACGCGCCGCCGAAAAGGGAGTAAAAATAATCCCCGTCGATTCGGAGCACAGCGCGATATTTCAGTGCCTTAACGGCAAAAGAGCCGACAAGCTCATCCTCACCGCATCGGGCGGACCCTTTTTCGGTCAGAAACGCGACGAGCTCAAAAAGGTCACCGCCGCAGACGCCCTTCGCCATCCGACGTGGAAAATGGGCAAAAAGATCACCGTCGACTGCGCCACGCTTATGAACAAGGGCATGGAGGTAATCGAGGCTGCCCGACTTTTCGATATGCCCGCCGACAAGATCGAGGTGGTCGTCCACCGCGAGAGCATTATACATTCGATGGTCGAATTTCCCGACAGCGCCGTTATCGCACAGCTAAGCCGGCCCGATATGCGTCTTTGCGTCGCATACGCCCTGTCCTATCCCGAAAGAGCAGAAGTGCCCCTTAAACGTCTTGATTTTTCCACCCTTTCAAAGCTGACATTTGCAAAACCCGACACCGAATCCTTCTCACTGCTCTCCCTCGCTTACTACGCGCTCGAAAAGGGCGGAGTTTGCCCGACTGTCATGAACGCGGCAAACGAGATCGCCGTCGATGCGTTTTTGCACGGCAAAATCGGCTTTACCGATATTTTCGACATTGTCGAAACCGTCACAAAAAGTGCCCAAAACAAGATGTCTCCCACCCTTGACGACATCTTTGAAGCCGACAAAACGGCGCGAAAGACAGCAAAAGAAGCAATTTTTACGTTAGTATAACTTTTTACGTTAAAAAAAACAAAAACAAGCAGTGTCTCCAAACCCCAATCAACCCACGAGGTGATAAATATCAGCATTTTATACGCAATACTGATCTTCGGCGCACTCATCTTCATTCATGAGTTCGGCCACTACATTACCGCCCGCATATTCAAGGTGGGCATCAATGAATTTGCCATCGGCATGGGCCCTAAGCTCTTCTCGCATCGTTCGGAGAAGACAAATATCGTCTATTCGCTCCGATTGCTCCCCATCGGAGGCTTTGTTTCGATGGTGGGTGAGGACGAGGACGTTTTCACCGAAAACTCGATAAACTCAAAACCCGTATGGCAGCGCATGATCGTCACAGCGGCAGGCTCGTTTATGAATATCCTGCTCGGTTTTGTTCTCATGTTCGTTATGGTACTGGCAACTCCCGCGATAGGCTCGACTACCGTTGCCGAGTTTATTCCCGATGCAACGAGCAGCTCGTACGGACTTACTGTCGGCGACGTTATCAAAAAGGTTGACGGAGAGTCGGTACACACCTCTCTCGATCTTTCCTACGAGATCATGCGCCGCGGAGTTAACGAAGTCGATCTCACCGTCGAGCGAAACGGCACCACGGTTGTAATTCCCGACGTACGCTTCCCCGGCTTTACCGCTGAGGGCATCGGCTTCGGCGATATGGATTTCAAGGTCTATCGCATGGAAAAGACCGTTCCCAACATCATTTATGCATCGTTCCATCAATCGATCGCCTCGATCAAGATCGTGTGGGAATCGCTTTTTGACCTTGTCAGCGGCAAATACGGCATCGAGCAGATGTCGGGCCCTGTCGGAGTGACCCAATCGATCGGCGACGCCGCCAAGGCAGGCACTTCCTCCCTTCTTTACCTCTGCACGGTCATCGCCATGAATCTCGGCGTGTTCAATCTCATTCCATTCCCCGCACTCGACGGCGGACGCATCTTCTTTATGCTTATCGAACTCGTCAGAGGTAAGCCGCTCAGCCAGAAGGTTGAAGGATTTATCCACTTTGCGGGAATTATTTTGCTTATGGCGCTGATGCTCCTCATCACCGTCAAGGACGTATTCAAATTATTCGGTTGACAAATATGGATTATAATTCGATAAGACGTAAAACAAAACAGATAAATGTCGGCGGTGTAAAGATCGGCGGCGGCGCGCCTGTATCGGTGCAGTCAATGACCAACACCGACACGATGGATTTTGACGCGACTCTCTCTCAGGTAACCGCCCTCGAAAAGGCGGGCTGCGACATCGTGCGTTTAGCCGTGCCCAAAATCGAGGCGGCAAAGACCATCTACCGCTTAAAGGAGGCGGGGATTCGCATTCCCCTTGTCGCCGATATCCATTTCGATTATAAGATCGCGCTCGAATGTGTCGAGTGCGGTGCCGACAAGATCCGCATAAATCCGGGCAATATCGGATCTGACGAGCGCGTGCGCGCAGTCGCAAGAGCATGTGCCGCCAAAAATGTGCCCATTCGTGTGGGAGTAAACAGCGGATCGCTCAATAAAGAGGTGCTGGAAAAATACGGCTCCCCCACGCCCGAGGCTCTTGCCGAAAGCGCGATGACCCACGTAAAACTGCTCCAAAAATTTGATTTTGACGACATCTGCATAGCTATAAAGTCGTCCTCTCCTTCCTTTATGATCGCCGCAAACCGAGCCGTTGCCGCTCTCACCGACCACCCGATCCACATCGGTGTCACCGAGGCAGGCACACCGAAGATCGGCATGATGCGCTCGTCCGTCGGTATCGGTTCTCTCCTTTGCGACGGAATAGGCGATACACTGCGTGTCTCGCTTACTGCCGATCCCCTTCGCGAGGTTGAAGCCGGGCGCGACCTTCTGG
>JAFXHW010000021.1 GCA_017533545.1 Clostridia bacterium | reverse complement strand
ATCGCCATTTCCCGCGTAAATGCCGTCGCGGAGTGATTCGTATATCTCGTTTTGCTCTTCAAGCTGAGCGGCGCGTTCGTCGGGCAGACGGATGTCGCGCACGATGAGCTGTACGTTTTTGTTGTTCAAAAATTCGTTTATTGAAAGGGTGTAGACAACGTCGCAGACGTCGCCCGCAACCACGTCGAGCATATGAGGTGAAACTCCGAAGC
Source organism: Clostridia bacterium (assembly GCA_017533545.1). The sequence goes on along the minus strand of JAFXHW010000021.1, from coordinate 7,683 downwards.
AGACTGCAGACACGGAGGACGAGCCGATCTTTAGTGTCATGCGCGAATGTTTTCCTCCGCCTATAGCTGAAAGATCGGAAAGATAAGCCGATCTTGTGACGAAGAGGGGAGAGGGATTGGATACTCCGTAAGGCTCGAGCAGACGAAGCTCCGATGCCTGGCGCAAGGTCAGATCACCGTCGAAAAGCTCGGCATCGATATCGATCGTGCTCACCAGCTCCTCGCTGCTTAAGTGGGTGGCGGCATATTCGTTTATGGCGCGCTTGAATTCGTCAAGACGGGAGCGGTCGATCGAAAGTCCGGCGGCAAGCTCATGACCGCCGAATTTGAGCAGCATATCCTTGCACGAGCTTAACGCATCAACCAAATTGAGTCCCTTGACCGATCTGCCTGATCCTTTGCCCGTATCTCCGTCAAAGGATATGAGAATGGACGGCAGATTGTATTTTTCGGTGATGCGTGAGGCCACGATACCGATAACGCCGTGATGCCAGCCGTCGGCCGATAAGACGATCACCTTGTCGTTTTCGAAATCGTGCTCGGCTTCGATCATCGCGTATGCGCACTCGGTGATGGCACGTTCCTGCTCCTGGCGCTCGGTGTTTACCGCGCACAGCGAAAGGGCAAGCGCGTTTGCTTTTGATGGCGATGATGCGAGCAGAAGCTCGAGTGCATCGGTGGCATTGCGAAGTCGGCCGGCCGCATTGAGTCGGGGTGCGATAACGAATCCGATAAGGGTGGAATCGATGCGTCTGCATTTGCCGTTGCGATCGGGTGTGCTGGATACTCCCGCTGCTTCAAGCAGAGCCAAAAGTCCGGGACGGGGCGATTTCTGCATTCGTTTCAGTCCCTCGGATACTATAAGCCGGTTTTCGTCGAGCAGGGGCATAACGTCGGCAACGGTGCCCGTTGCAACGAGGTCGGAATATTGGGCGATAAGCTCGCTGTCGCAGTTTTTGCCGGTAAGGGCGCGCTCGATAGCGCACACGAATTTAAATGTTACGCCCACTCCCGCAAGCTCACGGAAGGGGTAAGTGCTGTCAACTCTTCTCGGATTCACCACCGCACAGGCATCGGGCAGGTTGCTGTGGCATTCGTGATGGTCGGTGACGATTATGTCAACTCCGATCGATTTGGCATACTCGGTTTCGGCCGAGGCGGTGATTCCGGTATCAACGGTGACAACAAGCTTGACACCGTCGTCGGCGAGCGCCTTAAGCGCACTCTCGCTCACGCCGTATCCCTCGCCCGAGCGGGAGGGAATATAATATACAACGTCGGCGCCGCGCGATTGGAGATAGAGGTATACGGTTGCAACGCTGGTCACGCCGTCGACGTCGTAGTCGCCGTAAATTGCAATCTTTTCGCCCTCTTCAAGGGCGGTGAGGATGCGTGTTACCGCCTTGTCCATATCGCGGATAAGATACGGATCGCGAAGACGTGCCGAGTCGAGCGTTAAAAAATCCCTCGCTTCGGCGGGTGTGCGGTATCCTCTTATATAAAGCAGAAAAGCGGTCGACTGCAATACGTGCAGCTCACGTGCAATGGCATTCACCGCTTCGCGGTCGACACTGTCGGCAACCATCTTCCAACGCTTGCGTGTGCTGCGCTTTACGCTATTGAATTTTTGTGTGTTATCCGACATATTTGTCTCAATCCGCAAAAATATGCGGTCCTTTCGATTGTTTTTATTCTTTGGGTATTTTATATCTCTTCATCAGCGAAAGAGCGCACGAAAGTCCGTCAACGGCAGCGCTGGTGATCCCGCCTGCATATCCCGCACCCTCGCCGCAGGGGTAAAAATTGTCGGCGTCGGGGGAGGTGAGAGAATCGCCTCTTGTGATTCTGTACGGCGCCGAGGTGCGCGTTTCAAGGCCGGTGAGAATGGCATCGCGAGAAGCGAAGCATTCCATTCGGCGAGAAAAATCGGCAATTCCGATTTTCAGCATTTTCGAAATATCTTCGGGTAAAACGGAATTAAGATCGCAAAGAGTGCATCTGTCTCCTCCCATATATGTGGGAAGGACCTTTGTCGGATAACTTCCTCGCTTGCCGTCGAGAAAATCTCCTACCGTCTGCATGGGAGCGTTGTAGTTTTTGCCTCCGGCAGCAAATGCACTGCGCTCGAGGGCACGCTGGAAAGCCATCGGATCGTCGGGATGCACCTCGACCGCAATGGCGGCGTTCGCGTTTTTGCCGCTTCGGGCAAATGAGCTCATTCCGTTAGTGACCACTCCACCCTCTTCCGATGCCGCGGCAACAACTTCGCCGCCGGGACACATGCAGAAGGTGTAAACTCCGCGCCCGTCAACTCTTTTCGAAAGGGCATATTCGCCCTTGGGCAAAAGAGGATGTCCGGCAAGATCGCCGTAAAGCGATCGGTCGACCTCGCTTTGCAGATGCTCGATTCGTACGCCCACCGAAAAGGGCTTTTTTACGATGGTAAAATTGCGTTCGAACAGCTTTTTGTATGTGTCGCGCGAGCTGTGACCGGTACAGACTATCACCGCCGAGCAGGGAATTTCCCCGTTTTTGGTGCAAAGCGATTTGACCTTGCCGTTTTCAAGAACAAAATCGGTAACGGCGGTATCGTATAAAATGTCGCCGCCAAGATTTCTGATGTATGTATCGGCGTTGGCAACGACATTTTTGAGCACGTCGGTGCCGATGTGGGGCTTTGATTCGGTCAGAATAGTTTTGTCGGCACCCAGCGCAAAGAATTTTTCAAGCACATAGCGGCACTTTTCGTCGTTTATTCTGGTGACGAGCTTGCCGTCCGAGAAGGAGCCCGCGCCGCCCGCGCCGAATTGTATGTTGTTTTCTTCGTCGAGCAGCCGATCGCGGTAAAAGCGCTCGATCGCCTTGCTTCTCGATGCGATGTTTCCGCCGCGCTCGATAATGATCGGACGGTATCCGTATTCGGCGAGCAGCATTCCCGCAAACATTCCCGCGGGACCGAAGCCTATTACGGCGGGACGCGCGCTCATCTCCTCGTCGCCGAATTCGGGAGTAATGTCTGACGAGCAGAGCTCGACGCAGTCGAGCTTTTTCAGCTTTTGGGCGTCGATTTTTACACGGCATTCGGCGAGCGCTGTGTAAACGTAGCGTATGCTCTCCCTCTTTCTTGCGTCGAGCGAGCGCTTGTATATCGAAATGCTCTCAATATCGCTTTCGCGCAATAGAGGGCGCAGACGTTTTTTTGCCTCGGATATAACCTCGGAGACGTCGGCTGTAAAGGGCAGGGCGATATTGCGTATAGCAATCTGTATCATAGACGGATTACCTGGCTTTTTTACTAAAAATCTTTTAGACACTTACTTTGATGACATAGCTGCCTATCTCGTAGCAGCCTGCCGTTCCGTCTCCCCTTACGCTGATGCTGACAGGCAGATCGACGACTCCCTGACCGACCTTGAGCGAGCTCAGGTCGGCTGTGACGATGATGCTTTCAGGGTTAAGCGCGCCAACCGTCTCCGAAGGACCGCGCAGGGTTACGCTTATCGATTCGGTTAAAGGGGAGTACTCGATCGAATTGGGGTTGACGTATATTATATCGCTGATGCTGTAACGGAAGGTGGAAGTACCCACGTGCTTTACGTTCACCGTCGCCATGTTTATTTCGGATACGTTTGTCACGCCGTCGGGCAGGCGGATCTCACGCGTTACCGAGGGGGTGAGGAGCATCTTTTCGTCGATGGAGTCCAGCACGATCTCGTTCATGGTTTTAAGAAGTGAAGCTTCGCCCTTGAGTATGACAGACGAAGGCTCGACGGATAGCTCGGCATTGGACGAGTTCAGATATCCGTATTTGTAGGAAACCTTAAGGGGGACTACCTTGCTCATCAGAACCGGAACGGTTACCGTGACGTCATTTTTGGAAAATGAAAGAGCATTGCTCACGATCTGCTTGCCGCTGGCATCTGCGGCAACAAGTCTGCCCCCGTAGGTGGTGGTGGCGGTGAGATTGCCGGCATAGATGGTTATAAGCGCCGAATCTACCTGCTTGACTATCTCGCCGGGACCGGTAACGGCGACCTGTGTGATGTCGGATATCGGTGTGCCGATCTCATAGGGCTCGGAGATGTTGTAGTTTGTCAGCTGGATCTTTACGTCAACGGTAGCGGTGACCGTTCGGTCGAAATCGACCACGATAGTGCGAAGCGACTGATCGACGAGCTCGGCAGAGCCGGGATAGGTCACGTTGATGTCAAAAGTATATTCACCGGCACGGCTGATATTTGTGGCATCGATCGTTGCCCTGAAGCTGTCGGTGGAAAGTTTGTCAAGCTCGCGTGAACGTCCCGATACAGTGACGTCTACGGTATAGTCGAAATCATTTAAGGGAAGGTATTTGTCGGATGTTAATATCTGTACCGGTATATCGGAAAACTTTTCGGTTTTGGTGACATCTTCCTGAGCGCCGGCATAAAGCCAGATGAAAAAGGCAATGAGCAGTGCCGAGCATTTTACGAGTATATCGGTGAGCGAGCTCGTTTTTACAGTGTATTCACCGACAGCCTGTTCGGTCTTGTCGGTATTGCCGAGAAAATCTTTTTTCACTGTTCGTTACCTCCTTGCCGTTCGGTATCGTTTCCTTTTTTGGGATTGATGGTTGTGAAAAATCTCTTTTTGAATGGGGCAGTTTTTCCTTCCTCCGACATAAGCAGAGAGCGGAGAGCCAGACGAAGACGGATGTAATCGTATCCGCGCTCAAGGCGACCGTCACGCGCGACGGAGATCATGCCCGTTTCTTCAGAAACGACGATGATGACGGCGTCGCTGTTTTCACTCATACCGATGGCAGCGCGGTGGCGGGTTCCGAGGTCTTTATATATATCGGTATTCATCGAGATAGGCAAAAAGCATCCTGCGGCAAATATCTTATCGCCTCGTACGATAACGGCACCGTCGTGGAGAGGAGCCTTGTTGAAGAATATGTTTTTAAGCAAAAAGGGTGACATTTCGGCATTGAGCACGACACCGCTCTTGATGATGTCGCCGAGCTTTGTGCCTCGCTCGATTACGATGAGCGCGCCGGTCTTCTCTTTTGAAAGGTCGAGCACAGCTTCGCAGAGGTCATTGATGACGGCGGAGACGCTCTCGGAGTTTTTTTGTTCGGTGATGTTTTTTATACCCTTGAGCGATTCGCCGCCCATCTTTTCAAGTGCGGAACGAAGCTCGGGCTGGAACACGATAACGATCGCGATAATTCCGACCTGGAAAATCAGCTGCAGGATATACTGCAGTGCGACCAGGCTGAAAAGCTCACCCAAAAAACGCAGTGCAAGCAGCAAAACAATACCCAGTGCAAGTTTGCCTGCACGGCGTTCGATGGCAAATTTTATGATGAAATAGATAAGTACCGCAACGATGATTATATCAAAAATATCGTTAAGTCCGAAGTCGGACACGGCGGCACGGAAATAATTGCCAAAGTCAGTAAACATTTTAAGAATGGTCTGCAAAATATCGCCTCCCCGAATGAAAAAAGTATGCTCAATTATACCGTACATTATATGATACCACACAAGCACTCAAAATTCAAATAAAAAGTGTAAATTTAAATATTTATTTATAATATATTTATAATATATACAGATACATAAATTCGAAACACTTTTTGCAAAAATAATTTTCTAAAATTTCATCGATTTTTACAAAAAGTATTTTCTTTTTCGCTTTAATGTGATATAATGTAAGGTACATCGTAATTTCCGGTCCAAAAAATGACCGATTTTGCGGTAATTACCGTCATTTTGGAAGCTTTTATGAACTTTTTTACCCCTAAAGCAAAACACATAATCATTACAGGCCACTTCGGATCGGGCAAAACGAACGTGGCGGTCAATATGGCGCTTATGATGGCAAAGGAGAAGAAACGTATCTGCATTGCAGATATGGACATCGTCAACCCCTATTTTCGAACCGCCGATGACGTTTCGGAACTGCAAAACGCCGGAGTGAGATGCATCATACCTGAGTTTGCCAACACTAACGTCGACATTCCCTCTCTTCCTGCAGAAATATATTCGATATTTGCGTCAGATGAGGATCATGCCATTCTCGATGTGGGAGGCGATGACACGGGTGCAGTAGCTCTCGGAATGTATTCACACTACCTGGAAAAGCAAGGGTACGAGATGCTCTACGTCGTCAATTGCTATCGTCCGCTCACCCCGACAGCCGACGATGCCATCGCACTTATGCGCGATATCGAAGAGAGATCCCGTCTTCGCTGTACGGGTATAATAAATAACAGCAATATCGGCAAGGAAAGTGACGTTTGTTCCTTCGAGGAATCGTTCGCTTTTGCCGACGAGATAGCGAAAAAAACGTCGCTGCCCATGCTTTTTGACACCACCTGCCTCGATTACATAAACGAAAGCAGAAATATCGTCCGAATTTCGGACATGACAAAGCGCATCTGGGATAATTAAAAAAGAAAACACCGTCTTATGAAGATGTTTTATTTATAAAAAAGTATTCAACCAAGGAGGAAAGATAAATGAACCGATTGACATTCAACGAAGAACGCTGCAAGGGCTGCGGACTTTGCGTTACTGCCTGTCCGAAGAGCTTGCTTGAGCTTGCATCTGACAAGATCAATGCCAAGGGATATCATCCCGCGCGACTGATCGAGGGCGGCCAGGAAAAATGCATTGCCTGCGCACTCTGTGCCACCATGTGTCCCGATGTGGTGATCAAGGTCGAAAAGAACATCGAACAGTAAACAAAGACAAAATCAATATCAACTGAAAGGAAATAATATAAAATGGCAAAGGTATTAATGAAGGGCAACGAAGCCGTTGCCGAAGCCGCGATCCGTTCGGGCTGCCGCCATTATTTCGGTTATCCGATAACACCTCAGACCGAAATTGCCGAATACATGGCAAAGAGAATGCCCAAGGTGGGCGGTCTTTGTCTTCAGGCAGAAAGTGAAATATCCGCTATCAACATGGTAATGGGCGCCGCCGCATCGGGAGTTAGAGTTATGACATCCTCCTCTTCCCCCGGAATCTCGCTTAAGGGCGAGGGAATAAGCTACATAGTCGGCTGCGATCTGCCCTGCCTTGTTCTCAACGTACAGCGCGGAGGCCCCGGACTTGGCGGTATCCAGCCCGCACAGTCTGACTATAATCAGATGACAAAGGGTCTCGGCCACGGCGATATGCACATGCTTGTAATCGCGCCCTCCACCATTCAGGAGATGGCATCGCTTACCGGTAAGGCATTCGATCTTGCCGATAAGTACCGTATGCCCGCAATGCTTCTCGCAGACGGCGCACTCGGTCAGATGATGGAGCCCGTTGATCTCGACGGTATCTCTTCCGATTCACTTCCCGAGAAGCCCTGGGCTGCATGCGGTCATGAAAATAAGCGCAAAAAGAACATTATCAATTCGCTCTATCTCGATCCGGGAGATCTCGAAAAGACCAACATCGAGCGTTTTGAGCGCTACCGCGTAATCGAGGAAAACGAAGTTATGTACGAAGAATACATGACAGACGATGCCGATATCTGCCTCGTTGCATACGGTATCACATCCCGTATCTGTAAGACCGCAGTTGCCGAAGCCCGCAAGATGGGCATCAAGGTCGGACTTTTCCGCCCCATCACCCTTTGGCCTTACCCCAAAAAGCAGCTTGCCGCATTGGCCGACAAGGTGTCCTCCTTCCTCGTAGT
>JAFXHW010000186.1 GCA_017533545.1 Clostridia bacterium | reverse complement strand
CGAATGCGATAATTCATTTCATTATCCTGATTACGGACAAGACGCTCGTCATATCCGCCGTATTTTGAAAAGACCTCTCTGCGGAAAGCGCCGAACGGAACGGTATCCACATACCCGCTGGCACCGTTGGTTCGAAATTGCGAATTGCCAACGCCGAATTTCGAAGAAAGCATTTTCGCGATCGCATTTCCCATAAAGCCTGCGGACTTCGTTTCCGCTACTCCACCTACATTCTCCGCATCCGTATGCTCGAGATAATAGACGCACTTGGAAATATAATCCTTTGCATAATCGGCATGTGCATCAAGACGCACGATATAGCGTCCCTTTGATTTCTCAATGCCAATGTTCATCGCATAAGGCACGATCTTGTTGGGATTGGGATAGACGAAGATCAAATTGGGATACTTTTCGGCATACTCCTTGATCAGCTCCACGGTTCTATCCGTAGACATACCGTCGACAAAGATCCATTCCATGCGATCCAATGGGTAATCCTGACAGATGAGAGATTCGATACATTTTTTGATATATTTTTCCTCATTATACACCGGCATTACAACCGACACAACGACCGTCTGGCTACTCATTTATAAATAACCTCGCTCTCCTCTTTAATCTTTAGATCATCACCCTTATACTCTTTGCCAAGCATTGCAAAAACGGTTTTGAACATCGTGCCGATGTCGCTCCAGAAGCCGAAGTGGCGGATGGCCTTCAGGTTGTAATACATTTTTGCGGGAAGGACCTCTTCTACGTAGACCTTATCCGTATCCGCAGCGCCATCCAGAAGCTCGGCCTCATCCTTGTAGTAAATGCTTGCCATACTGGTAATGCCTGCAGGCAGGAGCAAGGTGGCCAGCATTTCGGGGGTATATGCCGCCACGTATTTCGGCACCTCGGGGCGCGTGCCAACAAAGCTCATTGTGCCACGCAGAACGTCGATCAGCTGGCTGATCTCATCACGACGGCATTTTCTGATCAGTTTTCCCACACGCGTGACGCGCATATCGTTGCCCACGGTCACCAGCGAGCCGCGATCTGCATCCTTGACCATGGAACGGAATTTGAAAATGCGAAAGCGCTTTCCGTACTGTGTGACTCGTTCCTGACGGTAAAAGACGGGACCTCTTGAGTCTATTTTGATTGCAATTGCCAACACAAGAAAAACGGGAGTCAGCAGCAACAGCAGAACAAAGGAAGCCGAAATATCAAACAGACGCTTGAAAAACAGTGCCGCGCGTTTTCTTTTTAAAATGTCGTAATAGGGGCGCACCGCCTCGGTTTGCAGCTCGGGCGGCAGCTTTTCCCATTTTGGCAAAATCATTTTATGTACTCTCTCACAATCGAAATGTATTTTTGAATGACATAATCCACGTCCTCATCGGCAAGGCGCGTATGAAGCGGCAGCGTAATCTCATTGGCAAACTGTGCATAGGCATTGGGATAATCGGCAATATCAAAGCCAAGCTTTTTATATGCCGTGTGCATCGGCAACGGCTTATAATGTACGTTGCACGCAATTCCCTCTTCCGCCATTTTGACGATGATATCGTTTCGCTCGGCAACACCGATGTAGGGAACACGTGTCAGATAAAGATGTCCCGACGAGCGATAAGCATCGGTATAGTGACAGAGCGTCTGAATGCCCACAGCGCGCAATGCATCGTCATATCGGGCGATGATCTCCGCACGGCGCTGCAGCAATCCCTCATATCTTTCAAGCTGTACAAGTCCGACTGCGGCTGCAATATCGGTCATATTGCACTTGTACCACGTACCGACGATGTCGTATTCCCACGCGCCCAGCTGCGTTTTTGCAAGTGCATCCTTGCTTTGTCCGTGTAAGGAAAACAGCTGCAGCTGACGATAGATCGCATCGTCATCGATCCCCTTGATTGAGCGCCATGTGAGCGCGCCGCCTTCCGCCGTGGTAAGGTTTTTCACGGCGTGGAAGGAAAACGCCGAGAAATCAGCAATGGCGCCAGCTTTTTTCTCTCCTCGCGCGGCGCCGAAGGAGTGGGCGCAGTCGGCGAGAATGGCAATTCTGCCAAGTGCGTTTTGTATGTCGCCCTCGGGGCGGAAAAGATGCTTTTTCCGTGCAACAATATCAAAAAGGCGCTGATAATCGCAAGGGATACCTGCGATGTCTACGGGAATGATGGCTTTCGTCCGTTCGGTGATGGCGGCCTCAAGCGCATCATAATCCATTTCAAGCGCATCGGCTTGCGTATCGATCAAAACGATTTTGGCACCGACATGCTCGATAACCGAAGCGGAAGCCGTGTACGTATACGCAGATGTGATAACCTCAT
>JAFXHW010000185.1 GCA_017533545.1 Clostridia bacterium | reverse complement strand
GTTGCGATATGATATAAATCCCTCGCGCGAAGCGCGTTCACGCCCGAAGGGCATATCGCATCGAAGATATATCGCGCGCGTCAGCGTATATCGCAAATCCCGCAAGGGATTTATATCGCCGCACAGTGTCCCAAGGGACACTGCGCATGGGCATTGCCGATTTTTTGCCGTTTGAGTGAAAAAACGCCGATTTTTCCGAATAAAAACTTCGCTTTTATTATATTTATTGTATATTTGTGTTGAAAAATTAATAAAGATGTGATATAATTCAATGGATTAGATTCGGACGGTGGAGTATGAACACACAGTATTTTAAGTATGTAATTGAAATAGAGCGCACCCGCTCGATAACGCAGGCGGCCGACAAGCTTTTTATTGCTCAGCCCAATTTGTCGAAAGCTATTCGCGAAATGGAATATTCGCTCGGCTTTCAGATATTTACCCGCACGTCGAAGGGTGTTATTCCAACGCCCAAGGGAAAGCTTTTTATTGAGCACGCACATAAGATAATCCGTCAGCTTGAGGAGATCGAAAGACTCAACACGCAGGATGCCGAAACGGTGCTCACGCTTGAACTTGATATTCCGCGAGCCGATTACATATCGAATGGAGTTATTGCTTTCGCTTCCGCCCTGGATTCAAAGGACGGACTCGATATATCCATACGCGAAAGCGGCGCCATTCAGACGGTTCGGGATGTTGCCGAGGGATTAGTGTCGCTCGGAATAATCCGTTACCGCACCGATTTCGAAAGCAATTTCCGCGACTACCTTTGGGATAACGGACTTCAAAACGAGCTTTTGTGGGAATTTGAGTGTGTCGCGCTGATGTCTAAGGACAATCCGAATGCCGATCTTGAAACGCTGAATATGAAAAAACTTCAGGGCGGAGTCGAGATAGTATGCGACGATGAAAGCGTGCCCTATACGACGTCTGACAGACCGATAAATTCGCTTGAGGGCATGCGCCGCAGAATATGCGCCTACGACAGAGCAGATCAGTTTGAACTGGTCATGAAGGTGCCCGGCGCGTATATTCTCACCTCTCCCGTCACCGAAGATACCTTGGCCCGCTACGATCTTGTCCAGCGCAAACTTTACGGAGATGCTCCCAGAATGCGCGATTTGATCGTGAGCCAGAAAAACAAGCATTACACCGATACCGAACGGCAGCTCATCAACGCGGTGTTTGAATCGAAAAACCGTGTTGCATTCAGTACCTATTCCTGATTTTTGTGCTAATACCCTGTAATATATCCATAAATATATGCGAGTCATATCAAATGCGCATATCGATTAAAGAAGTTAAGCTATCATCTGCTTGACCCCGCTGCGATACAAATTGAGTATAAGGCAAATTGCTCAGCTAAAAGTGTATTGCCTGCGGGAGGGGAAGAGCAGGCCGGCTTTTGCCAAAGAGTATTGCCCGAAAGGGCGGGCGATTCTTTTATATTGATATCTATATATCGATATGCACGGCTTGTATTGGACTTTGTCGCTCGACTTGTGTATAATATTAAAGATAACAATGTCTTAACCAACTGAGTAAAGGCATAGGCAGCTTTATACAAACACAAATAGCGACAACTAAAAAGACGACTTGTTTCCGGATGAAGCGTCATTCGGTATAGTAAATAAACTTACGCAAAGGAAGGTCGGTCACTATGACGGTCACTATTTGTTTGGGCAGCTCCTGTCATTTGAAGGGGTCTCGCCGGGTTGTTGAAAGATTGCAGTACCTCATAAACGTTAACAACCTCAAAGATGAGGTTGAGCTCGAAGGCACATTTTGTCTTGGTATGTGCCAGGTCGGAGTAAATGTTACCGTCGACGGAACGGTGTTTTCGGTCGCTCCCGAATCGGTCGACAGTTTCTTTGAAACCGAGATTCTTCCTCGACTTAACAAGTAAGGGAGGATGCGAGTATGCAGGAATTTCTGAGATTCAAAAAGACAAACTGCAAAAACTGCTATAAATGTATCAGACACTGTCCCGTAAAATCCATACGTTTTTCGGCCGGACAGGCGCACATCATCGCAGACGAGTGTATTCTCTGCGGCCACTGCGTCGTCGTCTGCCCTCAGGACGCAAAGCAGATCGTTGACGAAACCGAAATCGTCGATGTGCTTTTGAAAGAAGGCTCGCCGGTATATGCCAGCGTTGCCCCCTCCTTTGCAGCCTATTTTGAGGGAACGGGATTCGATGCATTAAGACAGGCTATCAAGAAATTGGGATTTGCCGATGCCGAGGAAACGGCGATCGGCGCCACAATGGTCAAAAGGGAATATGAAAAGCAGCTTCGCTCGGGCGATTACGATGTGCTTATTTCGAGCTGCTGTCCTTCGGTAAACTTGCTTATCCGCAAGTATTACCCCAAGCTTATCCCTTATCTTTCCCCCGTACTTTCGCCCATGGGCGCTCACAGTCAGGACATCAAAAAGCGTCATCCCGATGCCAAGACGGTATTCATCGGTCCCTGCCTTTCCAAAAAAGAGGAGGCGAGGGAGTGCAGCGTTGATGCGGTGCTGACCTTTGAAGAGCTTGAAGAGATGTTCGAGGAAAACAACATCATTCCCGAGCAGATCATGGACTCGGCCGAAGAGAGCCGCGCCAGACTTTTCCCCACAGACGGCGGAATTCTTAAAACGATGGACCTCGAAGGGCTGGATGATTACACCTTCCTTTCGATTTCCGGTACCGACAATTGCATCGAGGCAATACACGATATCGAGAACGGGCAGCTTCATAAATGCTTTATCGAGATGTCGTCCTGCCCCGGAAGTTGCATTGACGGACCTATAATGGCGAAATACAAAAACGCGCCCGTACGGCACTATCAATCGATAGTGAAGTATGCAGGCAAAAAGGATTTCGCCGTAGATGAAGTAAGTGACGGAGAACTTGATCACGTTCAGGAGTACATCGGCGTTCACCGCGAGATGCCTCTTGAAGCTGATATTACAGCAACTTTGCGCAAGATGGGCAAAAACACCCATGCAGACGAGCTCAACTGCGGCACTTGCGGATACAACTCCTGCCGAGAGAAGGCGATCGCCGTTTTGCAGGGCAAGGCGGACATCACAATGTGTCTGCCCTACCTCATGGACAAGACCGAGCGCTTCTCCGACACCATTCTTAACAACACGCCCAACGGTATTATCGTGATCAACGAGGAATTCGAGATTCAGCAGATGAATACCGCTGCGCTGAAAATGTTGAACATCCGAAACCTGTCGGATATTCAGGGCGAACAGCTCGTAAGAATATTCGATCCCAAGCCCTTCTTGGACGTTGTATACAACGGACGTTCGGTAAGAAACGAAAAGGACTACTATCCCGAATATCAGCGTTATCTTGAAATGACCATCGTTCATGACAAGATGTCGCATATTCTTGTGGGACTTATCCGTGACGTTACCGAGGCCGAGGAAGAGCGTCAGAAGAAGGAGCAGTTCGGACGCAAGACGATCGAGGTTGCAGATCAGGTTGTAGACCGTCAGATGAGGATAGTCCAGGAGATTGCCTCGCTGCTCGGCGAAACAGCCGCCGAAACCAAGATCGCCTTAACCAAGCTCAAGGAGACCATCGATCATGAAGACGAATAACCTGTGTGCTGACATCGGTTATCTCAGTTTGAATCATGCCGGTGAGCAGCTTTGCGGCGACCATGTCGAGATCGTTGATGATGCCGACGGCAAGTCAACGGTAGTCGTTTTGGCCGACGGCTTGGGAAGCGGTGTAAAGGCGAATATACTTTCGATTTTGACCTCGAAGATCATCTCCACGATGGTCGCATCGGGACTCAAACTCGAGGATGCCGTTGAAACGATAGCACAGACCCTTCCGGTCTGCTCGATTCGCGGCGTGGCATATTCCACCTTCACCATATTTCACATTGTCAACAACGGGCATGTCTATATTATCCAATATGACAACCCCGGAGTTATACTCATGCGGAACGGTAAAATGACCGAATTTCCGTGTGAAACACGAACCATTGGCGGCAAGCAGATAAAGCTGTCCGACATCGTCATCGAGCAGGACGATATATTCTTCCTCATGAGCGACGGTGTTGAACACGCAGGTATCGGCGGAGTTTACAATTTCGGTTGGAAGCGAGACGATATCGGCGAATTTATGGCGCCCTTCTGCGGCGTCGGCTTTACCGCTAAAACACTCGCGAGCATCATGCTCGATGAGACCAAGCGTTTGTATGACGGCAAGCCGGGCGATGACGCAACGGTGTGCTGCGTACGAATCAGAGAGAGAACATCGGTCAACCTCCTTTTGGGACCGCCCTACAACCGCGATGACTGCAACCGTATGATGGCGCTTTTCTTCTCGAAGGAAGGCAAGCACATCGTCTGCGGAGGCACGACCTCGGGCATAGCGGCAGATTATCTTAAAAAGCCGATCAAGACCAGCGTTCTCTATCTCGATCCGGAGATACCGCCGACGGCGGAGATCGAAGGAGTCGACCTTGTGACCGAAGGCGTAATAACGGTCAACCGAGTTCTCGATTACGCGAAAAACTACCTCGAGGACAACAGCTCTTACGGAGTATGGAGTCAGAGGCAGGACGGCGCATCAAGAATCGCCCGAATGCTTTTCGAGGAAGCGACCGACATCAATTTCTTTGTCGGACGCGCAATAAATCCCGCGCATCAGAACCCGAACCTGCCTATCAACTTCAACATCAAGATGAAGCTCGTTGAAGAGCTTACCGACTGTCTGAAAAAGATGGGCAAAAAAATCAAAGTCAGTTATTTTTAAAGCAAAGGGAGCGAAAAAAGAAAAATGGAAAACAAATTTGATTTTTCCGCGGTGGAGAAGATCGTCATCGCACATGAAAGCAGCCCTAAGGCTATTATCGCCATCCTTCAGGAGATCCAGGAGCACTACAACTACTTGCCTCGCGAAGTGTTCCCCTACATTTCCGAAAAGCTTGGCATCAGCGAAGCAAAGGCTTACAGCGTTGCTACGTTCTACGAGAACTTCTCTCTCGAGCCTAAGGGAAAATACGTAATCCGCGTATGCGACGGAACAGCCTGCCACGTCAGACGTTCCATTCCGATTCTTGAGCGTATGCGTGCCGATCTCGGCCTCAGCGAATCCAAGAAGACAACAGATGACCTTTTGTTCACTGTTGAAACAGTATCCTGCCTCGGCGCTTGCGGTCTTGCACCCGTTATTACCGTTAACGACAAGGTTTACCCCGCAATGACCCCCGATAAGGCATCTGAACTGCTCAAAGAGTTGAAGGAGGAAGCCAACAATGCTTAAGACAAGAATTGATTTTGAGAATTATAAGAGTGTTGTTGAGAATGCCCGCGAAAAACAGGTAAAGAAAGTACTTGTATGTGCAGGTACCGGTTGTATCGCAGGCGGTTCTCTCGTAATTTACGACCGTCTCGTTGAGCTTCTCAACGAAAAGAATATTCCCTGCTCGGTAAAGCTCGAAAAGGATCCCCACGACGATTCCATCGGTATGAAGAAGAGCGGCTGCCACGGCTTTTGCGAAATGGGTCCCCTTCTTCGCATCGAGCCTCAGGGCTGGCTTTATACCAAGGTTAAGCTCGAGGACTGCGAAGAGATCGTAGAAAAGACTCTCGTTAAGGGCGAGCTTATCGAAAGACTTGCTTATCAGAAGAACGGTCAGGTTTACGCAAAGCAGGAGGAGATCCCCTTCTACAAAAAGCAGACCCGTGTTGTTCTTGAGCACTGCGGACACATCGACGCAGACTCCATTGCCGAGTACATCGCAGTAGGCGGTTACGGCGCACTTGTTAAGTGCATGTTCGAGCTTGACGGCGACGAGATCGTCAAGACCATCAAGGATTCCGGTCTCCGCGGACGCGGCGGCGCAGGCTTCCCCGCAGGTATCAAGTGGGAAACCGTTCGCAAGACTCCCGCAGATCACAAATACATCCTCTGCAACGGTGACGAGGGCGACCCCGGAGCGTTCATGGACCGTTCCATCATGGAAGGTGACCCCCACCGCGTTCTCGAGGGTATGCTCATTGCAGGTTACGCAGTTGGCGCCGAAGACGGCTACATCTACGTTCGTGCAGAGTACCCCATGGCAGTTGCACGTCTGAAGAATGCTATCGCTCAGGCTGAAGAGCTCGGACTTCTCGGCGACAACATTCTCGGCACCGGCTTTAATTTCCGCGTACACATCAATCGCGGTGCAGGCGCATTCGTTTGCGGCGAAGAAACCGCTCTTATCGCTTCCATCGAAGGCGAGCGCGGCTTCCCCCGTGTACGTCCTCCGCTGACCGTTATCAAGGGTCTGTTCGGATGCCCCACCGTTCCCAATAACGTTGAAACCTACGCTAACGTAGCTCACATCATCAATCGCGGTGCTGACTGGTTCAAGTCTTTCGGCAGCGAAAACAACTCCGGTACCAAGGCATTTGCTCTTACCGGTAATATCGAAAACACAGGTCTTATCGAAGTTCCTATGGGAACTCCCCTCCGCGAGATCATTTATGATATCGGCGGCGGCTGCCGCGGCGGCGCTGAATTCAAGGCCGTTCAGATCGGTGGTCCTTCCGGCGGATGTCTCACTCGCGAACATCTCGACCTGCCCCTCGACTTTGACTCGCTCAAGACCGTTGGCGCAATCATCGGTTCCGGTGGACTTGTTGTTATGGACGAGCACACCTGCATGGTTGAAGTTGCACGCTTCTTCATGAACTTCACTCAGAACGAATCCTGCGGTAAGTGCGTACCCTGCCGCGAAGGTACCAAGCGCATGCTTGAGATCCTTGAAAACATCGTTGCCGGCAAGGGTAAGGAAGGCGACATCGAAACTCTCGAAGAGCTTTCCGATATGATCATTTCCACCGCTCTCTGCGGACTTGGAAAGACCGCTCCCAACCCCGTTCGTTCCACTATCAAGTACTTCCGTGACGAGTATGAAGCTCACATCAAGGGCACCTGCCCCACCGGCAACTGCTCCAAGCTGAAGAAGATCCAGATCGTTCCCGAACTCTGCAAGGGCTGCTCCAAGTGCTCCAAGGCATGTCCCGTTAACGCAATTTCCGGTAAGATCAAAGAACCGTTTACCATTGACCAATCCAAGTGTATTAAATGTGGCGCGTGCGTTGGCACTTGCCCGTTCCACGCAATTACGGAGGGCTGATAATGAAAGGCGAATTTGTAATTATTGACGGTATGCCCGTCGAGATCGAAAACGAAAAAAATCTGCTTGAGCTTATCCGCAAGGCCGGCATCAAGATGCCTACCTTCTGCTACCACTCTGAGCTCTCTGTATACGGCGCTTGCCGTATGTGTATGGTTGAGAATGAGAGAGGCATGCTCGACGCTGCCTGCTCCACTCCTCCCCGTCCCGGTATGTCGATAAAGACCAATACCGAGCGTCTTCGCAAGTACCGCAAGATGATCCTCGAGCTCCTCTTGGCTAACCACTGCCGCGACTGCACAACCTGTGACAACAACGGCAAGTGCAAACTCCAGGATCTCGCTGACCGCTTCCACATCGACGGCGTCAGATTCCCCAACACCAATCCCGAGCCCAAGCTCGACGAATCCTCTCTCTGCATCACCCGCGACAGCGCAAAGTGCATTCTCTGCGGCGACTGCGTACGTGTATGTAACGAGATCCAGAACGTCGGCGCTATCGACTTCTCGCACCGCGGTTCCAAGATGACCATCAGCACCGCATTCGATATTCCGATAGCAGACTCTCCCTGCGTTGGCTGCGGCCAGTGTGCAGCAGTATGTCCCACCGGCGCGCTCATCGTTCGCAACGATACCGCAAAGGTATGGAAGGCACTCGACAATGCAGAATATAAGGTTTCCGTTCAGATCGCTCCCGCAGTTCGCGTTGCGATCGGTAAGGAACTCAAGCTCAAAGACGGCGAAAACGCAATGGGCAAGATCGTTGCAGCTCTCCGCCGCGTAGGCTTTGACGAAGTTTATGACACAACCGTAGGTGCAGACCTTACAGTTCTCGAAGAAACCGAGGAATTCATCTCCCGCATCGAAAAGGGCGAGAATAT
Source organism: Clostridia bacterium (assembly GCA_017533545.1). Next base: position 8,350 of record JAFXHW010000185.1, on the reverse strand, counting down.
CCCGCTCTTCACCTCCTGCTGCCCTGCATGGGTAAGATACGTTGAAAAGAAATATCCCGAGCTTCTCCCCAATGTTTCTACCTGCCGTTCTCCTATGTCCATGTTTGCCGCCATCCTCAAGGATCAGGCAAAGAAGGCTTCCCGCAAGCTCTTCCACGTTGCAGTTATGCCTTGTACCGCTAAGAAGTTTGAGGCTGCACGCGACGAGTTCAAGATGGACGACATCCCCAACGTTGATGCCGTTATCACCACTCAGGAGCTTATCCGCATGATCAAGGAATCGGGCGTAATCTTTGACGAGCTCGAGCCCGAAGCAGTTGATATGCCCTTCGGAACTATTTCCGGTGCAGGCGTTATCTTCGGTACCACCGGTGGTGTTACCGAGGCAGTATTGCGCCGTGTATCCTCCGATAAGAGCCGCGCAGGACTTCTCGCAATGTCTACCGTTGGTGTTCGTTCCAGCGAAGGCATCCGCGAATTCGATATCCCCTACGGCGACGTTACTCTCCACATCGCAGTTGCAAGCGGACTTAACAACGCTGAGACTATCATCCAGCGCATCAAGGCCGGCGAGCACTTCGACCTCGTTGAGATCATGGCTTGTCCCGGCGGCTGCGTATGCGGCGCTGGTCAGCCCTTCGTATCGGCAGACGACAAGAAGAAGCGTGCAGCAGGTCTTTACAATGCTGACCGCAGCTCCTCTATCCGCCGTTCCGAAGAGAACCCGCTCATGATGAGCCTCTACAACGGTCTCCTCAAGGGTAAGGTTCACGAGCTTCTCCACGTTCATTACAAGGGTTAATGGTGGACAAGATGATTGAACTGAGCGTATGTATCGGCAGCGCCTGCCACATTAAGGGCGCACAGAACGTCGTTGCAACCTTCCAGCACCTCATTGAAGAGTACAACGTTCATGACAAAGTTGAGCTCCGCGCAACATTCTGCATGAAGATGTGCTCTAATCCCGGTGTATCGGTTGCCGTTAACGGCGAAAAATACAATATTCCTGCAAACACCGCTCGTGACTTTTTCAAGGAAAAAGTTCTCGGCGCTATCGAGGGCTGATAAAACAAAATCAGGGCTTGCCGATCGGCAAGCCCTTTTTGCGGTTTGATACAGATCACATATTTTGATGATGCTGCGGTAAAGGTGGTATATAAAAAGATGGTATCTGTTCAATATCATCTTTTTGACGTTATGACGATGAAAAGGGATATGCGTGAATGCATATCCCTTTTTGCGTTATTATCCATTGGAAACATCCATTACGTCCAGCTTTGCCTTAACCGAGTTGATGTGCTTATGCAATTCCAGAAGCTCTTTTCGGGTCGATACACCAAGCTTGCCGTAGATGTTGCGGTTGTGATATTTGAGTGTGCTTTCTTTTATGTTGAGATTTGCCATTATCTCTTTTGTTGTAACTCTGGCTATGTATGCGTCGTAAACAGCTCTTTCTGTTGGAGTAAGCATATCTATTCCTTTAATGAATATCTCGATCCGTTCCGGCGAAAAGCCTTCTGTTGCGATGGGTTGAGTCAGCATCGTGTCGACAGAGTTTATATCATCTTCACCTGCTGTGTTGAGCGTTTCAACCTGCTTTACAATATTGCGAAGCCGCTGGTTTTCTGTCATTATTTGATGCACGCCCAACAAAAACAGCTCGCTGATGATATACGATACAGATAAAAATTCGAAATCTATATCGGATATTTGCTCGATAAACCACACGCCGATATTTACAAATACCGCGATGGCAAGTATTACAGCGTGGGAGGTAGTGTTGATGATCTTCTTTATTTGCGCACGGACGATGACCGTTACCATAGAGACAAAATAGCCGACAAGATAAATCAAATACAGCGGATGAAGCGGGCCGTAAAGCTTGACAAGAGTTGAAACGCCGTTTACCACTTTAAAAGATACTTCTTTGTAGTAAATGGGCAGTATTCCGGGGCTTGCGGCGATCAGAAAAATTACAAAGGCAATGGCAAATAAAATCTTCGGCAAAATGTTTTTATACGGTGTGTTCGTCACGGTTACAATGATCATCAGCATCGCCAAGGGCAAAAAGACCGATCCGAGATATGAAATACGGTTTGCCCAAAGGGCCATTTCAAGATTGGCCGAAACAGCCAGAATGGTGTATCCGATATTGACCACAAATACCGAAGAAAAGAGGATGATATACCAGAAATTTTTCTTTGGAACATTGCATATGTAGGCAATCAGAAGTATCATCGAAATTACTGCGGCCGAGGCGTAAACAATAGACAAACTTGCTTTCTCGCTGCCTATACCCGAGCAGCCGGATAAACACAGTGTCGATAATATCAGCAAGGATAGAGTTGATAAAAATCTTTTCATTATAACTACCACAGCTTTCCTGTTGATGAAAGCGTTTTTTTATTTTATGTGTTTCGAAAAAAATATACTATCCCATACTTTTGGTATGGGGACAAAGGGTGGGGAGAGTATTATAATATAATATATAAAATACAATTAATATATAATATATGTTATCACAAAATGTCAGAATAGTCAATGATTTAGCGAAATAATAGATTGTACTAATGGACATTGAAATTACATTACGGGAGGATTTCAGAAATGAAACACAACAATCTTCGTTTCCGCATTATGATTGCGGCTCTTTGCCTTGTCATGATGTTGGGTATGCTCACGGTATCAAGCTATGCAGCAAAGGACCGTATGAAGTACATAGAAAACGTAGAGATCAGTGGCATTGATGTGCCGGCAGAAGGACAGTACCCCGATACGAGCGCCGTTGAGACGGATGCGAGATATGAGGTTGTAAGCGTTAATTGGTATATGAACCATTATACCAACCGTCAGAATCCGATATCAAGCAGCAGAGCTTTTGAAAGCGGAGCCGAATATACCGTTGAAATAAGAATTAAAACAAGCTCATCTTCATACATGTTCAATACAAAAAACGGCGGCACAACTGTTACCGCTACTGTCAACGGTAATCCGGCGTACGTCTGTGCCGTATACGGCATGGATACCGAGAAATATCTGGACATTCTCTATACATTTCCCAAAACGATTACTCTTGTAAACAGCGTCAATATTACCGAATTGGTTGAACCTTATGCAGACGATGAGCCGTACTTTTACGGTGTTCCGGACAATAAAAATGCATTTGTTGCGTCAGTCGATTGGTATGACGGATCAAGAGAAATGGGCGTCCACGAAAAATTTGTCGAGGGCAAAACGTATACGGTGCATTTTATCCTTGTTCCCAAGTACGGCTGTGAATTCGCGGTAGATACAAACCACATATTTGCATCGCCCGGATATCCTTTCACAGCAGTGAAGGCAACGATAAATGGCAAAACAGCAACAGTTTTGCCCGACAATGAAAAAGGAACTGCCGCGAACAGAATCATTGTGGCTGCAAAATTTGTGTGCAAAGCGTCGAGGCAGATCACCGAAGTTGCGATAATTGATGTTACAGAGCCCAAAACCGGTGAAGAACCGAAATATTACATTGAGTGTGCTGATTCTACTTACCAGAGATATTCGATAAGTAACGTGTTTTATGCCTACGGCGTAGGATGGCTTGACGGCAACGACAATTTGATGAGAAGAAATGAGAGCGTTTTCGAACCGTCAACCGCATACACGATCGAGATAACGCTTGAAGCTGTTGAACCTTATATTTTCAAGACTACCGAATACGGATATCCCATGGTTACCGCAACAGTCAACGGAAAGAGCGCCGAAGTACATAAATCGACAATGGGCGATGACATGATAACGATAACCTATAAATTCAGAAAGACCGATTCGACCGAAGTAGATAAGGTATCTGTAACTGATCTTGAAGAACCCAAATCGGGCAGCTATCCCGACTATGATGTAACACTTGGCGATACAACGTATGTCCTCGACACTTCATCATATATCGAACATGCTCAAAATGGTGTTCAGTGGTATAACGATACTACCTACGAGATCATGGTGCCCGGCGTTGACAAATTTAAAGGCGGAAATACATACTCGGCAATAATTTTCCTCAACACAAAGCAGGGATTCACATTCGAGTATGATGCCGAAAACGATGAATATAAGATAAATGCAAAGATCAACGGCAAGACGGCAACTGTCGAGGAAGTGTACGATACTTATGCCACCATCTGGTATAGCTTTACTCTTCCAGAGGATGTTCACGTTTGCACTCTCAAAAAGGTGGCAGAGGTAAAAGCTACATGTGCCACCGAGGGCAAGGAAGCATATTATCACTGTGATGAATGCGGAAAGAATTATGAAGACGCAAAGGGTTCAAAGGAAATAAGCTCTATTGATACATGGGGCGTTAACGCAACTGTGGATCATAAGGGCGGCAAGGCAACCTGTGCCGATCTTGCAGTGTGTGAAGTGTGCGGCAAATCATATGGCGACCTCGCAGAGCACAAATACGGCAAAAAAGCGGTATATGTTGACGAAAGCGGCCACGCACGCATTTGCACCGTTTGCGGCACAAACGAAAAGGTTGCCGCTCATACGGGCGGAAGTGCCGACTGCAAGAATAAGGCAGAGTGCGAAGTTTGCGGAAAAGAATACGGTAAGCTGGGCGATCACGTATGGAGCGAAAGCTGGGAATATACATCAAAAGACGGTCATGCCAAGGAATGTACCGTTAAGGGATGCAAAGAGCAAAGCGAGATAACACCTCACACTCCCGGTCCCGAGCCGACAAGCGAAAAATCGCAGGATTGCACCGTCTGCGGATATGTAATCAAGCCCGCATCCGAGCATAAGCACGATATTGTCAAAGTTAAAGAGGTAAAACCCACCTGCGATACCGAGGGCAAAAAAGAGCATTATGTTTGCAACGGATGCGGCGGTATATTTGCAGATTCCAAGGGCAAAGAGCCGATTGATGACAAGAATTCGCTCGTAATAGCCGCAAACGGACACACCGAATCGAAGTGGAAATATGACAAAAACGAGCACTGGAAGGTGTGCACCGTAAGAGATTGCAAGATCGTGATAACCGATGTCAAGGGTGAACATGATTTTGATGAAAACAACACGTGTACCGTTTGCGGATATACACGCGGCGGCAAGGCAGACACGGATACCGAAGAAATTTCCGAAGAAATTACCGAAGAAGAGAGCACCGAAGAAGAGAGCACCGAAGAAACGACTGCTGAAGAAAAAACAGACAACAATGTAAGCACCGATGATACCGGCAATGATACGGGCGATAATACCGGCGACAGCGGAAAGACGCTCATGATAGTTTCGATTTCGGCAATTGCTGTAGCACTGATATTCATAGTCGTTTTGGTTGTCGTTATTGCGAAGAAAAAGAAGTGACCAACGGTAAAAATAAAGGAGGCGGAGAGGTGAAATGGTTTATTGTCGGTGCCGGCATTTTGGGAATTGCCGGTGCGATATTGATAGCCTCGGCAAAGCACCGCGATAAAAGGCCAAGCGATGTAATAGACGGCGGTGTGAGGCACTATAACAGCGGCGAGGATGCTCCTAAAGTGATCGAATCGACCGACGTTACAGAATTTTGCATGACCTATTCGCTGTTTGCTCTCGGCGATACGGGCGATCTGGCGAAAGGAATGTACAGCTTCAAAGCCAAAATTTCAGACGGCAAAGTCGGTTGCGAAATGAAATGGCGCGATCGCTTTGGAAACGGAGACAGTCGTTCCTTTGTTGCCGACGGCAGTTTTATGAAAAAGCTTCATGAAATTGTAATTAAACACGATCTGGCTCAGCATAACGGATACAGCTGTTCTGTCAGCGGACTTCCCGATATGTACGGTGCTTATCTCAATGTCAGATATGCATCGTCGGAGTCAATATACGCATACAACAATCAGCACGTATTTCTGACGCTCGATGCGATGAAAGCGGTGTTTGATCTGTTCAACGAATGGAAATAAAAATAAACAACAATTAATTTTGGAGGGTAATGATATGTCAATTTTTGATAAGCTTAAAAAAGGTGTTAACGATGCACTTAAAGCAACAGCAAACGGAGCTGTGAATTCGCTTACCCAGAAAAAAGAGACCTTTACTTTTACAGCGCTTCCAGAAAGTCTTGCCGATCTTCAGGCATTGCCGGAGGCAGCTCTCGATACACCTTTTCAGACTGCGGCTCTGACCGTTTGCGCACTTTGCGTTTACGCGGCAGACAAAAATATCGGTATTGAGATGCTCAACTATTTAAGCGGTCCCAGACCGCTAAGCAACCAAACAATTTCCTTCCTTGATGACCGCTTCCGCGACGGACATCACGTTCCCTTTTCATATTTCAAGGGTGCCGTACCCGAAAACAACTATACTCCGGACACTCCCTTCAGCATCACAATCGAAACCAATCCTTATTCGGATGCAAACGAAGGGTATAAAAAGCTGTTTATAAAGAGCGGCGGAGCAGATAATGCACGCGAAATCGTTTTGCGCAGAAGAGGCGACGGAAAGTGGTTCTTGTGGGAGCAGTTCCTCATGGTGGGAATTCGCAAGGCAAAAGAAGATGACCCTTGGGCATAAAAAACGGATACTGATAATCTCCATGATACTAACGACGTTATTGGGAATATTCGGATGCGCAAAAGCCGCCGAAAAAACAGTTACCTCTTTTGAAACGGTGACACTTACTTTGTGTACTATGCGCGGCAGCTATGTATACGAAATATCCAACGAAGCGGGCAGGGTGGAGATCGGGCGTTACCGCGAAGTGTTTTCGGGTGAGAAAACAGATCTTATTCCCGAACAAAGCGCATCTTGCGACACTCAGACATTCATTGATCTGATGAACTTGTGCGGAGTTATCCGTTGGGACGGATTTCACGGCAAGCATCCGAAGAATGTACTGGACGGAACTATGTTCAACTTCACAGCGAGCGTGAATAACGGTCAAAAGATCAGTGCCGACGGATCCGCTAATTTCCCGAAGGGTTATCATGAATTTGTGCGCGCTCTTAATGAAATGCTCGCAGAGTGCAAAACAGACTAAACTATCAGAAAAAAAGATTTAGCGAGGTAAATATGGGACTTATTAAAGCAATTGCAGGGGCTGCCGGAGGAGTATTGGCAGACCAGTGGAAGGAATTTTTCTATTGTGATTCTATAGCAAACGATACTTTGGTGGTAAAGGGACAGAAGAGAGTAAGCGGACGTTCCTCGAACACAAAGGGCGAAGACAATATCATCTCCAACGGTTCGGGCATCGCTGTTGCAGACGGACAGTGCATGATCATCGTTGAGCAGGGCAAGGTAGTTGAGCTTTGCGCAGAGCCGGGCGAATTTACCTGGAACAGCTCCACCGAGCCGTCGATTTTTGCCGGATCGCTGGGAAAAAGCATTCTCGAAAGCTTTAAAGCAATTGGCAAGCGTTTTACATACGGCGGAGATACCGGAAAGGATCAGCGTGTATACTACTTCAATACCAAAGAGATTCTTGACAATAAGTTCGGTACAGCTACACCCATCTCCTTCCGTGTTGTCGATTCGCGCATCAACTTCGATGTCGATGTCTCTCTCCGCTGCAACGGTACATATACCTTCCGTGTAACCGACCCGATAAAGCTTTACACTAATGTAACGGGCAACGTTGCTCATTCTTACAGCAAGGATGAGCTGCGCGACACAATGAAGACCGAGTTTGTCAGCGCTCTCGGACCGGCTCTTGCAAGACTTTCCGAGCTGGAGCTCCGTCCGAATCAGATTCCCGCACATACAAATGAGCTTGAAAAGTATCTCAACGATGAGCTCGGATACGAATGGGGCGAGCGTGGTATCGGTGATGTAAAGGTGGCAATCAATCCGCCTACTCTCACCGAAGAAGATCAGGAAATGCTCAAAACTGCACAGAAGACCGCAATGTACCGCGATCCCACAATGGCAGGTGCAACACTTGTCGGCGCGCAGGCAGACGCAATGCGTGCGGCGGCATCCAATGAAGCGGGTGCTATGACCGGCTTTATGGGAATGGGTATGGCAATGAATGCGGGCGGCACGAACGCACAGAATTTCTTTGCTATGGGTCAGCAACAGCAGTCTCAGCAGAATTCTGCCGTTCAGAGCAATGGTTGGAAATGTTCCTGCGGTGCTTTGGCAACAGGAAAGTTCTGCCCCGAGTGCGGAGCAAAGAAGCCCGAAGCCAAAGATAGCAACGCATGGACTTGTGCCTGCGGTACAAAAGCGACAGGCAAATTCTGCCCCGAATGCGGAGCAAAGAGACCCGAGGATGGTTGGACTTGTGTCTGCGGAAATGTAAACAAGGGTAAATTCTGTACTGAATGCGGAAATGCACGTACCGACAATGATTAACAAACGCTTTATCGCACTGATTTTGCTGCTG
>JAFXHW010000184.1 GCA_017533545.1 Clostridia bacterium | reverse complement strand
ATAAACGAATTTTTGAACAACAAAAACGTACAGCTCATCGTGCGCGACATCCGTCTGCCCGACGAACGCGCCGCTCAGCTTGAAGAGCAAAACGAGATATACGAATCACTCCGCGACGGCATTTACGCGGGAAATGGCGATTATCTTCCCACACACGAGGATTTTGCCGTTGTATACCGATACATCCGCCGCGAAGCATCGAAAAATAACGGATATGTCCGGCTGCGCACTCTTTCGGGAGGAAGTTCGATCAACAACATCGTAAAAACTCATTTCATCCTCGATATTTTCAACGAGGCAAATCTGATCTCGGTAGAGAACGTAAAGGACGATCTCTTCCGCGTAAGCGTCAATCCCATCGGAATAAAGGTATGTCTTGAACGCTGCGGCATCTACCGCAAGCTCCGTCGTACTTTAAGACACGATACCGACGCGTAAAATACCACATCATTGGAGGGTAACACCTTGTATAACAGCGAAGAAGATATCAAACGGCTTATACAAAGTCTTGAAAAGACAGGCAAGCACTACGATATCGAAAAGATAAATAAAGCATATCTGTATGCCAACGATCTTCACGAGGGTCAGTTCCGCAACAGCGGCGAGGCATACATTTCCCATCCCATCGCCGTTGCCGAGATTGCCGCAACGCTCGGACTTGACACCGACTCCATCTGTGCTGCGCTGCTCCACGATACCATCGAGGACTGCGGCACAAAGGTATGCCTTGAAACCTTAACAAAGGAATTCGGCGATCAGGTTGCCCAGCTCGTCGACGGGCTTACAAAGCTCGTTCAGATCCCCTTTGAGGACAAGGAAGAGGAACACGTTGAAAACCTTCGCAAGATGCTCCTTGCAATGGCGAAGGATATCAGAGTAATATTCATCAAGCTGTGCGACCGACTTCACAATATGCGCACCCTTGACGCAAAGCCCGAAAACAAGCGCCGCATGACCGCACTCGAAACGATGCAGGTATATGCTCCTCTCGCGCACCGACTCGGTATGCAGCGCATGAAGCAGGAGCTCGAAAATCTGGCGCTGAGCTACCTCGACCCAATCGGCTTTGCTGAGGTCAAGCGCGATATCGAGCTCAAATACGGACTCAACCGTTCCTTTATTGACAACGCCCGTGCGACGGTATCAGACAAGCTGACCGACAACGATATCAACTTCCAGCTTGAGGGACGAGTCAAATCGGTATATTCTATATACCGCAAGATGTACGAGCAGAACAAGAGCTTCGACGAGATATACGACTTTTACGCTCTGCGCGTTATAGTAAACACCGAGCTCGAATGCTATCAGGTGCTCGGTCTTATCCACGAGCTTTTCAATTCCATTCCCGGACGATTCAAAGACTACATTTCCACCCCGAAGCCCAATATGTACCGATCCCTTCATACAACGGTCATCGGACGCGACGGTATCCCCTTTGAGGTGCAGATCCGTACACGAGAGATGCACCACGTTGCGGAATACGGTATCGCGGCGCACTGGAAATACAAATCGGGCGAAAAATCGCGCGAGGATATCGACAAGAAGCTCGAATGGGTCGCAAAGCTCATCGAGGCCGAGGACGACACGCGCGACCATGAGGAATTCCTGAGCGCGCTCAAGATCGATATTTTCCACGACGAGACCTTCGTATTTACCCCCAAGGGCGACGTTATCGCGCTGCCGCAGGGCTCTACCGTTATCGACTTTGCATACGCCATACACTCGGGCGTAGGCAACAAGATGGTGGGCGCCAAGATCAACGGTATGATCGTGCCCATCGACCGCGTTCCCCAAAACGGCGAGATCGTCGAGATACTTACCTCGTCGCAGACAAAGGGTCCACGACGCGACTGGCTCAAAATCGTCAAGACCAGTGTGGCGAGAACGAAGATCCGTCAGTGGTTCAAAAAGGAACAGCGCCCCGAAAATATCCTCGTGGGCAAAGCCGAGCTCGATCGCGAGCTCAAAAAGTTCAACCGTCCCTACACCAACGCGCAAAAGACGGAGATACTCCAGTCTGTTGCCAACAAGGTGGGAATTCAGTCGCTTGACGATCTTTACAACACCATCGGATACGGCGGCATTACAATATCCAAGCTGGCAGGCAAGATCAAGGACGAATTTGATCGCGTTGTCAAGCCCGAAATCAATCCCGAGCCCATCGAGATCCAGACCACCTCTATTCCGAAGCACAAAAAATCGTCGTCGGGCGTTATCATCGACGGTCAGGAGGGCTGTGCCGTCAAATTTGCGCGCTGCTGCAACCCCGTTCCCGGCGATTCGCTTATCGGATTTATTACCCGCGGATACGGCGTATCCCTTCACAAGAGCGACTGCCCCAACGTGGTGATGAACCGCGAAAAGCCCGAATACGAAGGCAGATGGGTAGATGCGAAATGGGACGTTGCCGAGCATGAAAGCGGAAATCTCTTCGAGGCGAAGATCGACATTCGCGCCCGCAACCGCATCACTCTGCTTGCCGACATCACCGCGGCTCTGGCAGACATGAAGGTTTCCCTTCTCGCCATCAACACACAGATGACAAGCATCGATTCGATCATGCTCAATATCGTTGTCAGCTGCAAAAACCTCGATCACATGAAATCGATCATCGGACGCATCAAATCCATTCCCGACGTCGAAAGCTGTGATCGCGGATACGCTTAACAAATACAAAGGCAGAATTTACTATGATCGCACTTTTACAGCGCGTCACCGAATCATCGGTTTCGGTGGACGGCAATATTATAGGCAGATGCGGCAAGGGTCTTATGATCCTTCTCGGCGTGCTCGAGGGGGACAGCGAAAGTGATGCTGTCGCTCTGGCCGAAAAGATACACAAGCTTCGTATTTTCGAGGACGAAAACGGAAAAATGAACCGCTCGGTATGCGACGTCGGGGGAGGCGCCCTCGTAATATCGCAGTTTACCTTGGCGGCCAACTACGCGCACGGCAATCGTCCCGACTTTCTGTCGGCGGCAAAGCCCGACATCGCAAAGCCCCTTTACGAATTTTTCGCAGACGAGCTTCAAAAGAGAATTTCGGGCACCGTTGAAAGGGGCGAATTCGGCGCCGACATGAAGGTGTCTCTCATTAACGACGGCCCCGTCACCATTATCATGGACAGCAAGGTTTTATTGAAAAAATGAAAGTTGAGATAAAGGGCGACATCAAGCCCTACTACGTTCAATCACTTATAATGCTCTTTTTTCCGGGTGAAAAGTTTTCCGAAAGCGAAAACGACGAAAACCGCAAGCTGTCGCTTGAGGTGATCGACGGCGGCGACAAAATAACCGTCAGCGTTTTCAGCCGCATCGGCGACAAAGAGGGACGTACATCGTACGAAAAAGCAATAGAAACGGGCATGACTCGCAGTCGCGCGATAAAGCTCTGCGCCGGCGAGGCTATTTACTCGCTTTACGGAGAAATGTTCGGCTTTTACCCCGAATGGGGACTTATGGTGGGTGTACGCCCGACAAAGCTGCCCGCCGTACTTTTGCGCGAAGGAAAGAGCGTCGAAGATGCCGCAAAATTGCTGATGCGCGACTTCCACGTCAGCGAAAAGAAAGCGTTTTTGGCATCGTCCACCGCAAAATGCGAGCTCGATCTCATCGCGAAGCTGAAAAAAAGATCGTGCAGCCTTTACGTTTCCATACCCTTCTGTCCCTCGCGCTGCTCCTACTGCTCCTTTATATCCTACGCCACAAACCGACTCTTATCCCTTATCCCCGAATATCTTGAACGGCTTGTACGCGATCTCGATGCCGCATTTGATGCCATACGCGATGCCGATTTAAACATTTCGACCGTATACATCGGCGGAGGTACACCCACAACTCTCAGCGCATCTCAGCTTGATCTTTTGCTTACGGCAATCAACCGCGGACTAAAAAAATGCTCCGCTTCCCCTCTCGAATTCACGCTCGAGGCGGGACGCCCCGACACGGTGACAGCTGAAAAGCTCGCCGTTGCCTGCTCGCACGGGGTCAACCGCATATCGGTAAATCCGCAGACCACCTCCGACAGCGTGCTATCCTCTATCGGGCGCTCGCACACGGCCGACGATTTTTTCGCCGCCTATGATATTGCTAAAAAGAGCGGCATAAAATATATAAATACAGATCTTATCGCAGGTCTGCCGGGCGACACTGTCGAGAGCTTTCAAAAGAGCGTGCGCGACGTAATCGCGCTCGATCCCGCAAACGTCACCGTCCATACCTTCTCGGTAAAAAAGGCATCAGAGCTTTGCGCCAAGGGCGACGCCTTTTCGCGCGAGGGCGGAATTGCTCCCGCATGTGTGGATTTTGCCGCCGAGAGTCTTAACAGCGCAGGATACCATCCCTACTATATGTATCGCCAGAAAAATATGGTCGGCTCGCTCGAAAATGTCGGCTACGCCAAAGAGGGCGCCGACGGACTTTACAACATCTTTATGATGGAGGAGATCCACAGCATCATCGCGGTAGGTGCAGGTGCGGTTACCAAATTCGTCTGCCACAGCGACGAATCGGAGGACGGGCTGTACATCGAGCGCTGTTTTGCACCGAAATATCCTTACGAATATCTCGAATGGGATGGATACGCCGACACATTAAATAAAATACGCACATTCGATTATAATATATAAAAACGCACTACACTACACGGTCTTATATTTTTTTGAGGTCACAATGCTTATACAAAACCACAAATACAAAACCGACGGCGAGATACGCGATATAATCGCGGCAAGCGAATCGCGCTACGATGCCGAGATCATGCGCGCCGCCGAGGCCGCACACAATCATCCCGAGCTTCGCTTCGTGATGCTTTCCGGTCCGACCTGTTCCGGAAAAACGACCACCGCCGGCCGCCTTATCGAATCGTTTGCCGCTTTCGGACGGAGGGTGATCGTTATTTCGATCGATGATTTCTACCGCGACAACGGCGGAGACAGAACGATCGACGAAGATCAGACGGTCGACTATGAATCTGCCGATGCGGTCGATCTTGAATATTTCGACGAATGCACCGATCTGATCGAAAGAGGGCAGCCCTGCTCGCTGCCGAAGTTCGACTTTCTGACGGGACGCCGATCGGAATATATCCCTTACATCCCGCACGAAGAGGACATCGTACTCTTTGAAGGGATTCAGGGTATATACCCCGAGATCGTTTCGCTCCTTCCCGCAGACAAGCTGGAAAGAATATATATTTCGGTACGCGAGGATGCCATAGTATCGGGCGAGCATTTTGATCGCCGCGAGATACGGCTTATCCGACGGCTGGTGCGTGACTATCACTACCGCGGATCTGAACCCGATTTCACTCTCTATCTTTGGAAAGAGGTTGTGTCAAACGAGGACAAGAATATTATCCCGCGCGAAGAGAGTGTGCCGTTTAAGATCAATTCTCTGCTCGCCTATGAGCTGAATATGATAAAAGATCAGTTTTTGACCATCGCATCACACGCAAAGAAAGAGGAAACGAAGGCGATCATCGATCCGATAGCCGAAAAGATAAGAAGAATACCTTCTCTCGATATTTCCTATCTTCCGCACAGATCTGTATTCAACGAGTTTATAAAACGTGACTGACGAAAGGACATACAAACAATGGAAAAGAAAGCAGCATTCAATTCATACGTCGAAAGCGCAAATTTTATAAAGGATAAGATCTCTTGTACACCCGACGTCGCCATTATTCTTGGCAGCGGACTCGGCGATTTTGCCGACAACCTTGAAAACAAGATCATTATTCCCTACCGCGAGATCCCCAATTTCCCCGTATCGACGGTATCGTACCAGAAGGGTGAGCTCGTCTACGGAAATTACCGCGGCAAAAAAGTGCTTGCCATGAACGGACGCTTCCACTACTACGAGGGATACGAAATGTGGCAGACCGCCTACCCGATCGGCGTTTTTAAGCTGCTCGGTATAAGCAAGCTTATCATTACCAATGCCGCCGGCGGAATTTCCGATAAATACCGTCTCGGTGACTTGGTATGTGTGCGCGACCATATCAAATTTGCGCCCGATTCTCCCTGCCGCGGCGCGAACATTCCCGAATTCGGCGAAAGATTCTTCGATATGCAGAGAGTATACGACAAATCTTTTGCCGCGCTTGCTCAAAAGAAGGCAGGCGAACTCGGAATCGAGCTCAAAGACGGCGTATACGGATACATGGCAGGTCCCCAGTATGAAACCCCCTCGGAAATAGCAATGCTCCGCACTGTCGGCGCTACCGTTGTAGGTATGTCCACGGTTGCCGAGGTAATTATGGCCGCTCAGTGCCATATCCCCGTGCTCTGCATCTCCTGCGTATCCAACATGGCTGCAGGCATTACCGGTGCGGCTATCACCGAACAAGAGGTACTTGATACCGGCAAGCTCATCGCGTCGAAGTTCAAGGCCCTCGTTTCGGCTGTGATCGAAGAAATGTGACCGAGTGAGGATAACCAAAATGAAAATACTGTTTAAAGACGCCGAGATTCTCGGATACGGTCACGGCAATATCGCCGTTGACGGCGAATATATCACCTACGTCGGCTCTGATATGCCCGAGGGCAATTTTGACCGCGTGATCGACTGCAAAAACAAGATGGCCATGCCCGGCCTTTACAACTGCCACACCCATGCGGCAATGACCCTCTTCCGCGGATACGGCGAGGATCTTTCCCTCTCCGACTGGCTTCACACCCGCATTTTCCCCGCTGAGGACCGACTTACAAACAAGGCGGTCTACGATGCATCCCTTCTTGCCGCTGCCGAAATGATCAGGGGCGGTACGGTAAGCTGCTCCGATATGTATTTCTTCTGCGATCAGACAGTAGATGCATTTATCGAAGCGGGCATCAAGGCAAACATTTCACGTTCCATCGTTTCCTTTGATCCTACCGAGGATTTTTCCAAAAACAGCCGAGTTATCGAAGCCAAGGAACTTTTTGAAAAATATCACAACGCCGCTAACGGACGCATAAAGATCGACATGGCGCTTCACGCCGAATACACCAACGTCGCTCCGATGGTGCGCTATCTTTCCGACTACGCCGCAAAAGTGGGTGCAAGAATGCACGTTCATCTTTCCGAAACCGAAAGTGAGCACAGCGAATGTATCATACGTCACGGATACACTCCCGCGCGCTTCTTTTCAGAAAATGGGGCATTTGATATCCCCGCACTCGCCGCGCATTGCGTATACGTATCCGACGACGATATTGCACTTATGGCCGAAAAGGGTGTTACCGCAGTACATAATCCTGCGAGCAACTTAAAGCTGGGCAGCGGAGTTATGCCTCTTGCCTCTCTTCGAGACGGAGGAATAAACGTCGCCCTCGGAACAGACGGCGCAGCATCTAACAATGCACTTGATATGATGAGAGAAATGTATCTTGCCGCAATACTGCACAAGGGAATCAACCGCGACACCGTAAAAACCGGCTCGGCCGATGCAATAAAGATGGCGACGGTCAACGGTGCAAAAGCACAGGGACGCGGTGACTGCGGTTCGATCGAAGAAGGCAAGAAAGCCGACATCGTCCTTTTGGATCTCGATTCGGTACACAACATTCCCTCCTATGACCTTTCCTACACCGTCGCATATTCGGCCAATTCGTCCGATGTGCGCCTTACCATGGTCGACGGCAAGATCATTTACGAAAACGGCGAATTTACCACTCTCGATATCGAGCGGGTAAAATATGAAATGAAAAATACCGTTGCACACTATTTCGATTGATTTTAAGGAGCAGCAGCTTTGAGCGATAACAAAAATACACCCGTCAAGGCAAAAAAAAGCACGAAGCTTTTCTTCTCGGGCGTACTGATCTTAACATTTGCCAACATTTTGATCAAGGTCATAGGCCTGACCTTGAAGATCCCGCTTCAGCATCTTTTGGGCGATGGCGGAATGGGATACTACAACACCGCCTACGATATCTACGTCTGGTTTTACATGATATCGACTGCAGGCCTCCCCGTTGCAATATCCATCCTCATATCCGAAAGCCGTGCGAAGGGCAACTTCCGCGAGGCAAAGCGCATTTTCCGCATTACCCTGCTCATATTCATTATACTCGGCCTTGCGGGTATGTTCATCATGATGGGCGGTGCGGGTCTGTTTGCCAATGCATACAAGTTCCCTGAGGCCGACAAAGCTATATTTGCCATAGCGCCCACCCTGTTTTTCATTTGCATATCGTCGGCTATCCGCGGATATTTCCAAGGGTATCAGCACATGGTTCCCACCGCGCTTTCACAGATCGTTGAAGCGCTCGGCAAGCTTATAATCGGTATATCGCTCGCAAAATATGCGATAAATGCAGGCTACGATCTCCCCATGGTCGCCGCCTTTACCGTACTCGGTCTCACCATCGGTGTGGCCGCGGGAATGCTCTTTTTGTGCATATCGAAGCTTTTATTCAAGGCCGCTCCCTTTGACGAGGAATACAGACATCCCGACAGCGACACAATGCCGATGCGTCCGACGGGCACGCTTCTTAAGATAATTCTCGTCACCGCCATTCCGATAACTCTTTCGTCGTCGGTTATGAGCTTTACCTCGATGATCGACGGTATGATCCTTTCCGACCGTTTGCAATGGATAGGATACACCGAGCAGCAGGCACGCGAGATGTTCGGCAACTACAAGACCCTTGCCGTTTCGATGTTCAACCTCCCGCCGGCGCTGATTTATCCCATCACCTACGCCGTCGTTCCGCTTCTTTCGGCAACCATCGCGTCTCAGAACAAGGAAAGAGCCCGTGCAATCATCAACAGTACCCTGAAGGTTTCTTCCATTATAGCGCTCCCCTGCGCTCTCGGCCTTTCGGCGCTCTCCGAGCCGATACTGAAGCTCCTCTTCAACGACGAATCGGCCAAAACCGCCGCTCCCCTGCTTTCGGTGCTCGCTCCCACAATATTCCTTGTCGGAATGCTGGCCGTAAGCACTGCGGTACTCCAATTATACAAGCTTGAAAGAAAACCTATCATTTCGATGGTGGCAGGCTCCGTCGTAAAGCTTGCGGCAAGCTTTGTGCTTATCGGTATACCCGCCATAAACATTTTCGGCGCTCCCATAGGCACCTTCCTTTGCTATCTTACCAACTGCGGCTGCAACTTCTACTTTATGTCAAAGCACATCGACTTTGTGCCCAGCGTAAAAGAAATGTTTGTCCGTCCGCTTATCGCAAGCGTGCTCTGCGCTCTCTCGGCTCTCGGCTCTTACCATCTTTTCGATATGTTCCTTGGCAACACGATGTCCACCGTCGGCGCGCTCGGCATTGCGGTTATCGTTTACGCCGTTGCGATACTCCTCTTTAAGTGCATTACAAAGGATGATCTTATGGTCGTTCCAAAGGGGCAGAAAATCTACTCCATTCTTCATAAAACAAAGTTAATCTGAAAGGGCTCCTTGGCATAAGGAGTCACGGTCCCGTAATCATGACTGAAAAAAAGGTCAGAATATCAATTAAATCAAGCATGACCGACCTTATGGCGGCCAAGAATCCCGACGAGGGCGATATCAAAAAGATAATGAACACCCTCGGCGAGGAAAAGATCAATCTTATATCGCTTAATTCCCTTACCGAACGAGTCCTTGCCTCGCTCAGCGAACAGAACACCGAGCGAGTTTCCTTTCGCACCGAGGGCATTCTGTCGTACGACGAAAAGACGGTAAGCCTTTCCTACAACGAGGACGAAACGAGCGGCATGGAGGGAAGCGTTACAAGAATTGTCTTCAACCGCGACGATCGCGGCATGGTATCGATGATTCGTGAGGGGCAGGTTTCAAGCTCGCTGGTATTCAGCGAGAGCGACCGCCGTCAGCTGTGTATGTACGATACCGGCATTCTCCCTCCATTCGAGATCTGCGTTTACACCCGCGATATCGTAAACGAAATAGACGAAAAGGGCGGAGCAATCGAGCTCGATTATCTCATCGAGCTCCGCGGCGTTTCAATGCAGTACAGCCACATAAGAATTGAAGCTGAAGAGCAAATTGAAACTCAAAAGAGCTCTTACGTATACGAAAGGGAGTATGAAACGCCGTGAGTGCAAAAAACGCCCTTAACGTGATGGACGCGAGCGATTACCGCAAGCTTTTAAAGCAGAAGCCGAGCGGAGCGTTCCTCTTTTGCGGCAGCGAAGAGTTCATGAAGCAATACTGCATCGGCGAGACTCGCAAATACATAACCGATGACAAATCGCTTGCGGCATTTAATATAATGCGCTTTTCGGGTATTGATTCGCTCTTTACGAGCGCTATATCGAGCGCAATGTCCACCCCTCCCATGTTCTGCGAACGGCACATGATCGAACTATCCGATATCGATCTCAACTCTGCAAAGGAGGAAGTTCTCGACGAACTCATTTTCCTTGCGCAAAGCTGTGACGAGGAGACTGTATTTATAGTCAACTGCGCCGACGACGAGCTTACAGTGGGCGATATATCTAAAAACCGTCCCACAAAGGCATTTTCAAAGCTTGCGGACGCCTTTAAAGCGGTGGTCTTTGAGCCCGAATCGCCCGCAAAGCTTGCATCATGGATATCAAAGCATTTTCTCGCCGCAGGAGTAGCCGCCGATGCACGGCTGTGCTACGCGCTCATGGAGCGAAGCGGACACTCGATGACATCTCTCAGCCACGAGATAGACAAGCTTTCCTCATACGTTCTGGCAAATGGGCGCAAGGTGCTCACCGACGAGGATATTGCCGAGGTGGCATGCCAGAATGCCGAGTTTGGCGAGTTTGCCTTTTCAAATGCCATTTTAGAGCGAAACCGTTCGGCAGCCTACGCCATTCTCGACGTAATGAAGGCAAACAGAGAAAAGCCCGAACTGATACTCGCATCGGTAACGGGAATTTTTTCGAACATGAACAACGTCAAGGTGCTTACCGACTGCGGTCTTTCGGCATCTGAGATCGCATCGCGCCTGGGTGTGAACGAATACCGCGTAACATTATGGCAGCGCTCATCGAAAAACACAGACGCGAAAACGCTCGATCGGCTTATACATCTCTGTCTTGATGCCGATCTTGATATGAAAACGTCGGCCGCCGACAAATTCGTCGTAATCGACAGAATGCTCGCGCTCGCACTTTAAAAAAAGATTATTATTTTTATATTATACATTTTCTCATACGAAAGGATACATAAAAAATGAGAGCAGTAATCACAGTAACAGGTAAAGACTCCGTAGGAATCATCGCTGAAGTATCACGCCTTTGTTCGGAATATAAAGCAAATATCGTTGATATTTCTCAAAGCGTTCTTCGCGACTATTTTGCAATGATCATGGTCGTGGACATCGATAATCTGACCGTCCCCTTCACCGATTTCGTTGACGTAATGAGCGAGAGCGGCAAAAAACGCGGTCTTGTTATTCACACAATGCACGAAGATATCTTCAACTCCATGCACAGAATATAATCTATCAGCAAAGGAAAAAGCAAAATGGCAATGTTTAATACCAAGGATATTCTTGAAACAATAAATATGATAAGCGAGGAAAACCTCGATATCCGCACCGTCACGATGGGCATTTCCCTTCTCGATTGCTCATCGGACGATCCGAAGATCTTTTGCGACCGCATCTACGACAAGATCACCTCTCGCGCCGAAAACCTCGTTAAAACTGCAAACGACATCGAAAAGATGTACGGCATTCCGATAGTCAACCGCCGCGTATCGGTAACGCCCATCTCGATTGCGGGGGGCGCACTTGATCCCGACGGATACGTCGCCGCCGCCAAGGCTATGGACCGTGCAGCCGAAAACCTCGGTATCAACTTCATCGGCGGATTCGGCGCGCTCGTGCAGAAGGGCGCAACGCGCGGCGCTGACAACCTTATCGCCGCTATCCCTCAGGCGCTGACCGAAACGAAATACGTATGCTCATCGGTAAACGTAGCCTCCACCAAGGCGGGCATCAACATGGATGCTCTCGCCAAAATGGGCGAAATAATCAAAGAGACTGCATACCTCACCCGTGACAACAACTCCATCGGATGTGCCAAGTTCGTTGTATTTGCCAACGTTCCCGAGGACAACCCCTTTATGGCGGGTGCCTTCCACGGCGTGGGCGAGCCCGAAACGGTCATCAACGTCGGTGTTTCAGGTCCCGGCGTTGTGGCAAGTGCGGTAAAGCGTGCAGGCGACGTCGATTTCGGCGCGCTTGCCGACATCATCAAACGCACAGCATTCAAGATCACCCGTATGGGTCAGCTCGTTGCTCACGAGGCATCCGAACGCCTCGGCGTGCCCTTCGGTATCGTCGACCTTTCGCTTGCTCCCACTCCTGCCATAGGCGACTCTGTTGCCCACATTCTCGAAAACATGGGACTTTCTGTGTGCGGCTCGCACGGCACTACCGCCGCTCTCGCACTGCTCAACGATGCAGTTAAAAAGGGTGGCACCATGGCGACATCCTACGTTGGCGGACTTTCGGGCGCGTTTATTCCCGTATCGGAGGACAAAGGCATGATCGATGCTGCCGCATCGGGTTCTCTTACCATCGAAAAATTGGAAGCTATGACTGCTGTCTGCTCGGTCGGACTCGATATGATCGCCGTCCCCGGCGACACTCCCGCCGCAGTTATAAGCGGTATTATCGCCGACGAGATATCCATCGGCGTTGTCAACAACAAAACCACCGCTGTTCGCCTCATTCCCGCATACGGCAAAAAGGCAGGCGACACCGTTGAGTTCGGCGGACTTTTGGGATATGCTCCCGTAATGCCTCTCAATGCCGGCTCGCCTGAGAAGTTTATCGCCCGCGGCGGACGAATCCCCGCGCCCATCCATTCACTCCGTAACTGATATGAAGTACTTTTTTAAGAAAGGCATTTCTTTACTGCTCGCAGTCTTTGCCCTCATTGTTCCTCTCTGTCTTACGGCAAATGCCTCGGAAAGCTTTGAAATGCCCGATCTGTCCCACTCGAAAAACGTCTATCTTTACAACATAACAGCCGACACTCTGATGTTTTCCAAGGGCGCGGACGAGATAATCTATCCCGGTCCGACGGTAAAGCT
>JAFXHW010000183.1 GCA_017533545.1 Clostridia bacterium | reverse complement strand
CGGGGAGAGTCCGCACGATCGTGTCGAGCTCTTCGCCGAGGTTGAGAAGGCGGTAAAGCTCGGGATCTTCCTTGTATTTCTCAAAAATACCGGGACGGAAGAGCAGTTTTTGTGCGGTTGCGGTGTCGATTGTGTTAGATTCGATGGCATCGACGAGTCCAAGTGCCATTGCCGCTATGCGGCATCGGTGTTCTTGGTCGAATACTTTTTCTTTCATTTCTTATCTGACAATACGGTCAGCACGTAAAAAATATTTTTTCGGGGCAAAAGCCTCGCGAAAATCGGGTTATAAAAAGAGCGAACGCACGGTGAGCAGGATCATTAAGACCGCAGAGATAACTATGCCGGGGGTGCGGACAATGATCTCGCGCTTGTCGCTTTCAAGAAGCGCGGGAGCGTTGTTTTCCGTGCTGAATTTATTCCGATTGATAATGAAAAGGATTATGCCGAAGATGTTTATCGCGGCAACGATCAGCGTGAAAAGTATGTAACCCGCCATCACTGCGCGGTATTCTGCATATACCTCCACAGGCAGGGCGGACAGCTCCTCTGTCGTCTTGCCCGCAAATTCCGTCAATTTCGAAGTAAAAAGCACGGGAAACACGCCGACGAAATTGTAGATCGCGTGCAAAATCGTTACTGCAAGATAGCTTCCCGTTTTGCAATAAAGATAGCCGAGAATGAATCCCGCGGCGGCGGTTGGGAGGATCTGATACACGTTTTGGTGGTAAAGTCCGAAAAAGACCGCAGAAGTCAGTATGGCAAGCAGCTCGCCGTGCTTATAAAGGCGGTCGATGAGAAGCTTGCGGAACAAAAATTCCTCGGTTATCGGCGCGATCAGCACCACGCAAACAAAAGCCTGCCAAGGCTCGACAGACCCGATCGCCGCGCTGACCCTGTCGCTGAGCTCAATGCCCGAAACGAAATATATGAAGCCGGTAAAAAACTGCGTAATCAGGTTTCCGATACAAGAAACACCGAAAGCGATGAAAACGAACTTGAAAAAGTCTTTCACCGTCATTTTTTGGCGTTTGGGCGCGGATCCGGGGATAAATTTCAGCAAAAGTGCCGCGCCGAGGGTTGCACTGCCGATGACGAGCGCATTGACAAACAATATGTATTTTGAGAAAAATGCTTTTACAGCATCACTTTCGAGCATTAAAAATCTGTCAATAAACAATGAGATAACCATTGAAAGTACGGCAAACACCAAAAGTATCCACCCGCAGCGGTTGTAGGTGCGCTTCAACGCTCTTTTTTCAAGTTCGGGATCAAGCCTTTCTTCTATAATCGGTTTAAGTTCTTCGTTCATAATGATACCTTTCGTCAATTATGCGTTCTTATGACTATATTATATCATAACCCTCCCGCATTGTCAATAGGTCAGATGCTTTTATTGAGCTTTTTTAAGCAATGCAAATAATCGTTATAAGCATAATGATCCTCACTTGCCTCGCGATAATCGGTGCAGACGAAGGATAGCTCTTTGCGTGTTTCATCAAGATCTTTGGTGCCGTTCAGCAGATCGCAGACGTCGAGCTTGTTTTTCGGCTTGTCGTTTTTCAAACAAAAGATCTCGCCCGACTTGTTGCCGTAGGGGCAGAAATTGCCGTGCGCGCAGGTGAGGCAACATTTGATCTTCACGCCCTCGGGCAGGGATCTTTGCAACGAGGCAAAAGCCGCTTCCCAAGTGTGGCAAGAAGGTGCGCTCCAATACGCTTTTCCGCCGTAAGTCACGGTGACGGTCATTGAATCGGGATCGATGCGCACGCCGTTGTTGTAAACGGGCACATTATGCTCACGGAAACTTGCTTCCACAGTCACGTCGCCGCTCGGTGTGGAGAGAAGGAGCTCTTTCTTTTGATTTTTATGTCCCTCATACCAAGCCTTGCCGTCGTAGACATCCCACTCGATGCGGACGCTGTCGAAGGCGAATTTAGGCGAAAGCCATTCGTTTCCGATCGCGCCGAGTTCATAACCTTCGTCCTTTTTATCAAAAAACATAACCGTCACGCCGTGATCATTTTTAAGCTCCTCGATGAATTTCGCCATCGCCTCGTCGCCCTCGTAGATCACGCGCGGCTCATCGGTATATGAATTGCCGTTTTCATCCTTCTTCCGGGTGCGCGGGAGCTCATAAGTGATGTTTTTGATCCCGAAAAAGGTCGCCACAGCCTCGCCGAGCTCCATATCCCTGCCCGTGCCGTTCTGCGCGGCGTCCTTGTGGATATTGAGTGCTCTGATCTTGACGGTCAGATCGCCGTTTTCCCACGAAACGAAGCTCCATTCGCTGTCGTGGAACTCGAAATCCGCAAGGCTGTCAAGAGAAACGTGGCAGAGCGGGCGCTGCATAATATAATATCTTCCGTCTTTTTCATTCGAAAGATCGCGGACGATCTTGAATCCCAGACGGGTGTAGATCTCAAGCAATTCGTCAAATCGTCCCATATCGGGGAATCTGAGCATTCTTTCGAGCAGATATACCTCGGCGTGGGTGTAGCCCTCTTTGATGGCGTCCTCCAAGGCGCGCGTGATGAGCTTTTCCTCCATTCCGCAACGTTTGAAATTGGGCGCGATCTTCAGCTCGACGATCGAAAGTATCTTCGAGCCCTCGGG
>JAFXHW010000182.1 GCA_017533545.1 Clostridia bacterium | reverse complement strand
TCGGGTGCCGAGCTCATCTACATTGAGCAGAAGTTCTGGTCATTTTTGCCCAAGTACAAGATATTCAAAGACGGCGCCGAAATTGCCGAGGTTGTAAAGGATTTTACCTTTTTCAAGCCGAAATACACCATCAACGGTCTTGGCTGGACGGTGACGGGCGACTTTTTTGACCACAACTATCAGATCATGCGTGACGATGAGGTCATTGCGTCGGTCCACAAGGAATGGTTCACCTTCGGCGACGCCTATGAGCTTGATTTTTCCGAATTCGTTGACGTTCCCACCGCCCTTGCGGTAGTTCTTGTAATTGATGCCTGCCTTGATGCGACGGGCGACGACAGCGGCTTTTCGATAAGGATCGGCAGCAACAGATGATCCGTTTTGAAGACGATTTTCCGCTCGAAAATCGGTTTGACGTGATAATTCCGATCTCTTTTTCACTCGGCGGCGGAGAGATCAGCATCGAGGCGTACGAGTGTGTGCGCGGCATTGCCGAGGAATTTGAGCAAAAGTTCGGCAGCGACCCCTTTTCGGCTGACGCTCTTGCCTGGCTTGATTCACATCTGCGCCCTTTTTGCGCCGATCGCGGATACGAGCCCGATTCGGCGGCAGATGTGATGTACGAATACCTTTACGAAGGGGATAAAAGGGATATGTCCGACGTGATTTTGCCCTCGAGCGTGATGCTTGATAGCGATCATCGGTTTGAGTCGGCGCTTGAATGTGATATCGACCTCGGCGAGGACCCGTTTGGTGAGTATCCGTTTGAATACGTCGGCTTTGGCACGGTGATCGACGGGGTGATCGTGTCTGTCTGCTCGGAAAATCCGCAGTTTGCCGACGAAAATGAGACCGAAGTGGGGGTCGAAACGCATCCCGATCATCGCGGACGCGGATATGCGGCATCGAATCTGGCCGCCTTGTGCGATCATCTGGCCAAACGCGGTCAGAAGGTGTGGTACAAGTGTGAAAAGAGCAATCTTGCCTCGCAAAATGTGGCAAAAAAAGCGGGGCTGGAGCTTTACGCGAAGAGTTTTCACTATCCCTGCTATTTGATTGAAGAATAAACAGACATAAAATAAAAAGGAGTGCGCCTCGGCGCAGAGGTAAAATGGCATTTGATGCTTGTTTTATGGCGGCGATTGCCGCTGAGCTGAACAATAAAATATTGGGTGCGCGAGTTGAGAAGGTGCAGCAGCCCGAAAAGGACGAGATCGTTTTGACTCTCCACGTCGGACGGGACACGCACCGATTGTCGATATCGGCGGGGGCATCCTGCCCGCGAATCAATCTGACGGGCATTTTGAAGGAGAATCCCGCATCGCCCCCCATGTTTTGCATGCTGCTTCGCAAGCATCTTGTGGGCGGACGCATCACTGCAATAAAACAGCTCGGCTTTGAGCGTGCTATCGAGCTTGAATTTGAATCGAACGACGAGCTCGGATACGAATCAAAAAAGTATCTCATCGCCGAGATCATGGGCAAATACAGCAACCTTATCTTCTGCAACGGCGACAAAAAGATCGTCAGCGCGATAAAGATTGTCGATTTCACCACCAGCCAGAAGCGTCAGGTGCTTCCCGGCATGACCTACGAGCTTCCCCCGAAGCAGGACAAAATGTCCCCTCTTGATGTTGACGAGGATAGCTTTGACGCTCTTTTTGAAAAACACAGCGCTCTTCCGATAGAAAAATTCATTACGACCGCCTTTTCGGGAATCGCGACGGTGACTGCGCGCGAGCTTGCCTACAAAAGCGGCGGTGCCGGTGGTATAAAGCGCGAATTTTTCGAGCTGAAAAGACGGCTGACCGAAGGCGATTTCGAACCGATCATGCTTCGCCGTGCCGACGATTCCTCCCCCCTCGAATACTCGTTCATGCCAATTACCCACTACGGTGAGATGGCAATGAACGAGAAAAAAGGGAGCTTTGGAGAGCTTATAGACTCGTATTTCGGCGAAAAGGAGAAGGCGGAGCGGATAAAGCAGCGCGGAAACGATATTTTGCGTCTGCTTACCAACATCGAAAGCCGTCTTTTGAAAAAGCTTGAGCTGCAAAAGAGCGATCTTGCCGAATGTGCGACCAAGGAAACGCAAAAGCTGTACGGCGATCTGATTACCGCCAACATCTACCGCTTGAAGCGGGGCATGGAGAGCGTGTCGCTCGAAAATTATTACAGCGAGTCCCTTGAAAGCGTGGATATCGCGCTCGATTCCCGACTTACTCCGGCGCAGAACGCACAGAAATACTACAAAAAATATGCCAAAATGAAGGCGGCCGAAAAGGAGATCGCGCATCAGATGGCGATCGCCCAGAGCGAGCTCGAATACATCTATACCGTATTCGATGCCGCCGCACGCGCCGAAAACGAATCTGATCTCAACGAGATCCGCCGTGAGCTTTACGAGTCGGGATATGCATCGCGCATGAAAGACTACACCCGCTCTATAAACGACAAAAAGAAGGCCGTAAAGCCGATGACTCTTTATACCGACAACGGTTTTAGGCTGCTCATTGGCAAAAACAACAGCCAAAACGACTACATCACAACGAAGCTGGCCGAAAAGTGGGACATCTGGTTCCATGTCAAGGGCGCGCCCGGCTCCCACTGTCTGCTTGTTACCGACGGAGTCTCCCTTGATGACATTCCCGATATCGACATCACCCGTGCGGCCGAGTGTGCGGCATATTATTCGTCGCTGAAGGGAAGTGTGAACGTGGGAGTTGACTATCTGATAGCGAAAAATCTTCGCAAGCCCTCGGGATCAAAGCCCGGCTTTGTGACATACAGTACCAACTGGACTGCCTATGTAACGCCCGATGAAAGGGTCATTTTGGGACTAAAAAAGAATTGATTTGGAGAAAGAAATGTATATCTGGGTCGGAATTGACATCGACGATCAGTTGTCTGAAATAAAACAAAAGACAATGATCGCAGAAAAGGAGATCGGGTTTGAAAATTCGAACTTCACTCTGCCGCTGCATGTGTCGCTGAAGATATCTTTTAATATAAATGAAAAAAAGGTATCGGATGTCATGCGCGATATTGAAGCGATATACGAAAAGATCCCCGCCTTTGATATTGAAGTAAGCTGCATCGAGCTTTGCGAGAACATCTGCTGGATTATGATGAAAAGAAATGCCGCGCTCGACTCGCTTCACGATGAGCTGAACAGCATGCTGCTCGAAAAATACGGCGTGCCTCTCCACGAATACGACACAGATTACAAGTTCCATACCACTCTTTTTATGGACGGTGATCGCGAAAAGGTGGCAAAGGGATACGATGCGGTACGGCTTTGCGGCATACCCGAGAGGGTTATAGCAAGCAGATTTGTCATCGGACAGTCGGATACCGGCAAGCTGGGCAGCTTCAAAGTGACAAAAGTGACAATGAGAGGTTAAATATGAAAATTATAATTGCAAGTGATTCGTACAAGGGAACAGTACCGTCCGTCCGCATCGGCGAGATAGTTGCAGATGCCGCCAAATGTGCGCTCAAAGAGGAGTATGCAAGGGGAGATGTCGAGATCGCCGAGATTGCGATATCGGACGGCGGCGAGGGCGCGCTTGAGGCGATCGGATGCCAAGTAAAAATGGCGCGGGTGAAGAATCCCGACGGAGAGATGATCGACGCCAGATACGGTAGGACCGGAAAGATAGCCTTTATCGAGAGCGCGAATGCCAACGGATACGCGCTGACAAAGCTGAAAAATCCCGAAAAAACGACCACCTACGGAGTGGGACAGCTCATTCTCACCGCGCTCGATGATGGCGCGCGCGATATTTATATTACCCTCGGCGGCAGCTCGACAAACGATCTCGGCTGCGGCATGGCGGCTGCGCTCGGAGTAAGATTTTTCGGCAGAAATGGAGAATTTGTCCCGACGGGAGCAAGTTTGGGTGACATTTCGCATATAGATATGAGTGGAGTGGACAAACGGTTAAGCGAATGCCGTATTACGGCGCTTTGCGACGTTGATAATCCGCTTTTGGGCGAAAACGGAGCCGCATACGTTTATGCGCGTCAGAAGGGCGCCGACGACGATATGATCGTCCGCCTTGAAGAGGGTGCAAAAAACGTTGCCGATCTTTTGCTTTCCGAACACAATATCGATATTGGCACACTCAGCGGATCGGGTGCGGCAGGAGGTATGGGCGGCGGGATCGTTGCCTTCTTCGGGGGCCGTCTGAAAAGCGGCTTTGACGCAATCGCCGAGATAATCGGATTTGACGAAAAGATCGCCGGCGCCGATCTCATTATCACGGGCGAGGGCTATTACGACAGTCAGAGCGCGCGCGGAAAGGTCGTGTCGCAGATCGCGCAACGCGCGCACAAAGCGGACATTCCGTGCATCGCCATCGTCGGAGGATATTCGCTCGATGCTCCTCTTTGCGACGGCCTTTGTGCGATCTTTTCGATACAAAACGAGCCAAAGTGCTTTGAAGAAGCTATCGTCGATAGCGAAGAGAAGCTCTACCGCACGGCAGAGAATATAATCAGAGTGTGTCTCGCAGGGCAAAAAGGGCGATAATTGTTTATGAGGCCCCCTCCGTCACGCGTTCGCGTGCCACCTCTCCCCGAGGGAGAGGCAAGACCCGAGGCAAAAGGAGAGGAGATTACCTGCTGCAGACATATACTCGTAGGGGAGGGGTCTGACCTCCCTCATTATTGTCACTAGATTGTTTTCCCCACGGGAGCGGAGAGAGGGGATATTTTTCACAAAATTTGCTTTTGAAAAATACAAATACAATCCAACACAACGGGGTAAGGTTTAATGAAACACTATCTTGAAACTTCTATGGACGTTATAAAGGAATGTCAAAGCAAAAGAGAAGGATTAAGTGAAAGCGAGGCCGAATCCCGACTGATCGAAAGGGGCAAAAACAGGCTTGAAAAGGGAAAGAAAAAGTCGCTTTTCAGGCGTTTTGCCGAGCAGATCGCCGATCCGATGGTGCTGGTGCTTTTGGGCGCCGCCATCGTATCAAGTGTTACAATTTATTTTAACAATATCACCAATGCGTCGGACAGTGAAAGCTATGCCGACGTTTTTATTATTCTTGCGGTAGTTATCCTCAATGCCATATTGGGCGTTTTGCAGGAGAGCAGGGCGGAAAAGGCCATCGAAGCGCTCGGCGAGATGACGCCGCCGAAATCAAAGGTCATTCGCGGCGGCGTTATGAGGGAGATCAAAAGCGAGGATCTCGTGGTGGGTGACATCATCGTCATCGAATCGGGTGACAGCGTGCCCGCCGATGCGCGGATAATCGAATGCTCCTCGCTTAAAGTGGAGGAAGCGGCCTTGACGGGTGAATCGCTCCCCGTCGAAAAGGAGGAGAACGTCATCAAAGTGCGCTCGTCTCATGGGGATATCCCGCTCGGCGATCGCAAAAACATGATATACATGGGGTCAAACGCAGTTTACGGCAGGGCAAAGGCCGTTGTTACCGATACGGGCATGAACACCGAGATGGGCAAGATCGCGTCGGCGCTGTCAAACGCCGAGGAGGGACAGACTCCCTTACAGCAAAAGCTGTCCGCACTATCGAAAGTGCTGACCTTCCTCGTGCTCGGAATCTGCGTTTTCCTCTTTTTGTTCCAGCTCATAATGAAGCGCGATTTCTCTTTTGCCGCCGTCCTCGACTGCTTTATGCTGTCGGTTTCCCTTGCGGTGGCGGCCATCCCTGAGGGGCTTTGCGCCGTTGTCACCATCGTTTTGTCGATGGGAGTTACCAAAATGTCTCGCCAAAAGGCGATAATCCGCCGTTTGACGGCGGTTGAAACGCTCGGATCCACCGAGATAATCTGCTCGGACAAGACGGGTACTCTTACCCAGAACAAAATGACCGTTGTCGAACACCTTTCGGATGACGAGATACTGCTTGCCACCTCTTTAGCTCTTTGCACCGATGCCGAAATATCTGCCGACGGCAGGGCCGAGGGCGATCCCACCCAGACGGCGGTAGTCGAGTATGCATTTTCGTTGGGCATTCCCAAATACGAGCTTTCAAAGGCATTTCCTCGCATCGGTGAGATTCCGTTCGAGTCGTCGCGCAAGCTGATGACAACCTTCCACAAGAGTGCCGACGGATATATCCAGCATACGACCGGCGCGCCCGACGTTGTGTTGCTGCGGTGTACGCACTATTACCAAAAGGGCAGAATTGTTCCGATGGGCCCGCGTGACCGCGAGCGATTCGCCGCGGGGAACAATACTCTTGCCTCAAAGGGGCTTCGAGTATTGGCGGCCTCCTTTAAAAGCCTTGCAGATGCTCCCTCGGACAGAGACTTTAAAAACGCGAAAAAGACGGAAAGCTCACTTTGTTTTCTCGGTCTTGTCGGTATGATCGATCCTGTCCGACCCGAGGTGCCGTCGGCCATCAATGCCTGCCGCGCGGCGGGAATACGGCCGATCATGATAACGGGCGATCACCGCGCCACCGCCTCGGCCATCGCGATGCAGCTCGGAATTATTAAATCGCCCGACGAGGCGATAAGCGGCAGTGAGCTCGATATGCTCGACGATGCCGCTTTTGATAAGGCTGTGGACAAATACTCGGTCTATGCCCGTGTCAAGCCCGAGAACAAGACTCGCATTGTCAACGCCTGGCGCAAGCGCGGCTGTGTGACGGCCATGACGGGTGACGGGGTGAATGACGCGCCCTCGATAAAGAGCGCCGACATCGGTATAGGAATGGGAATAAACGGTACCGACGTTACCAAAAACGTGTCCGATATGATCCTTGCCGACGATAATTTCGCCACCATAGTAAACGCTGTTGCCGAGGGAAGAAGAATATACGACAATATTCAGAAATCGATCAATTTCCTCTTGTCATCCAACCTTTCGGAGGTCATATCCATTTTCGTTTCAACATTGCTCTCCTTTACGATCCTGCGTCCCGTCCACATACTGTGGATAAATCTGATTACCGATTCTCTGCCCGCACTTGCATTGGGCATGGAGAAGGAAGAACCGCATTTAATGGAGAGAAAGCCGAGAAAAAAAGGAGAGGGGGTTTTTGCAAACGGCGCCGGATTTGCCATTCTGACACAGGGCATCGCCGTATCGGCGCTTACCCTTTTTTCCTATTTTGCGGGACACAAAATGGAATCGGGTATGTGGGAGATCGCGCAGAGCGGCCACGGTATGACTATGGCCTTTTTGACAATGGCAATGGCCGAGATATTTCATTCTTACAATATGCGCTCGGAAACACTTTCCCTTTTTAAGCTGAAAAGTCATAATATCTGCCTTTTCGGTGCGATGGTAGTTTCACTTGTACTTACAACGGCTGTCGTTTTCATTCCGCCTTTGGCCGAGATATTTGCCTTTGAAGTTATCAGCGTTTCGGAGTATTTTGCTGCACTCGGCATCGCGGCGCTGATAATACCTGTAGTTGAGGTTGGAAAGATGGTAAGAACATATATTCGCTCTCGCCGCGCGCAGGCGGTTGACAAAGGAAAATTTTTTTGATAGAATAATAAAAGCTTAGATAAAAATACAAGGAGCCATTAAAAATGAAAGATACCGCAAAG
>JAFXHW010000181.1 GCA_017533545.1 Clostridia bacterium | reverse complement strand
GAGGCGATCAACGGAAGATACAAGGGCGAATTGAACAGATAATAAGAAAAGCACTTATGGAAAACATAAGTGCTTTTTAATTTAGTTGGGTTTGACAGATTCGGGAATTTCAATTTCTCCCTCGGCCTTTTCAAATTCCTTGATTTCCTGACGTATCAAATAGAGGATTTCTCCGTTAGCTGAGCGGCCGTAATATTTCGAAATATAGTGCAATTTATAGTGAAGTTCGGGGTCGACCTCAATTCCAAGATGCTTGTTGTTCTTGTTTCTCATAAAAATCTCCAAATAAACTTAATGTAAGTATATTTTAAGATTAATTTATGCTATAATGTTGTAAGTATACTTGAAATAAGTATACCAAATATCAATATGGAGCATTTTTATGAAAATTGCCGTTGTTGGTTCAAGAAACATTATGGTATCCGATATAAACAGATATATTCCCGAGTGCGATGAGATTGTTTCGGGTGGTGCTTCGGGAGCAGATACTTGTGCCGAAGAATATGCAAAGAAGAAGGGATTAAAATTTACAGTCTTTTTGCCTCAGTATGAGCTATATGGACGTGCAGCTCCAATAGTAAGAAATAAAAAAATTGTGGATTATGCAGATAAGATCATCGCTTTTTGGAACGGAAGCTCAAAGGGGACATTATCGGTCATTGAATATGCCCAAAAAGTGAGAAAGCCGTGCGAGGTTATTATTTGCCGCGACGATAAAAAGGACAGAGTATGAACTCTGTCCTTTATTTGTATACTGAAAATAATTCGCACAGCGAGGCGCGATATATCCTCGAAAGCGAGGATGTTTACTCTCTCGGCGTTGTGCCGGGCATGTTGCGGTGCCGGCGTCCCATCTGAATATCGAGCGATGTTTCATAATTGGGCATGCCTGCATTGCGGCGGCGCTGTTGAGCATTGAGCTGGCGGCGTCTCTTGCGGCGGATCTTCTTTACTATCGTAACGATTACAATATAAAGAGCGAGAAGAGCGGCCAAGAAAAGTACGACGAGGAGCAGCCAGCCGACTGCTGTCAAAAAGTAGTTGTTCGGCGGGTACATCGTTATGCTGTTGAGGTACATCGCGTATTCGCCCTCTTCGGCGGTATCGGCGGTTGGTCTGAACCAGATCTTTATGCCGTCGACGGTGTCGCTGGCTTTGACGAATGCGGAAATATCAAAGCCGATCTCGGTGAGCTGATAGGGCGTGATGCCCGAAACGCTTCCCTCTTAAACGGTCATTGGCTTGCCGTTTTCGGCGTATCTGAACAGACGGAGCATGACGTCGCCGAGCACGTTGGGATTGGGAGTTCGCAGCTCTGCGGAAAATGAGATCTTAGCGCTGTTTTTAACGCTCATCGGCTCGTCGAAGACGACCGAAATTCCCATGTATTCGGTGTCGTAGGTGTAGTGACCCTTGATATACAGCATCTGACCGTAGTCGCCGTTGTTGCGGAATTCGAAATATTCGATATTGTCGTTAGGCTCAAATCCGCTCAGCGAATTTTGAGAAAAATCGACGATAACTGTGCCGTTTTTAAATCCCTTCAGCTCGTCGCCCATTTTACCCGCGTTGCGGACGGCCTTTCTCTTTTGCAGAGCGGAGCTGTTAAAGTGGGGGACAGCATCTTCCCATTTTTCAATTCCCAGAAGCTCGAGCGCGAATTCGCTTGCTTTGAGCGAATTATCTGTGTCGATCTTTTCAAAAAGCTCGTATATCGGCTTTTTGGCGGCGGGATAGCGTGGTGTTGCTTCCGACTCGGTCCAAAGTCCGTAGTGTCCGTTTTCGCCAGAGTTATCCACGTGGCGGTAGTAGATGGACGCTTCGATGTCGTTTATAAATTCGAGCTTATAGTAGGCAAGGGCGTACATGGCCGCCTGCATCTGCATCGATGCGCTTTCATCGGCCGAATTTATGCCGAAGCTGACGGTTACGGGACGCTTTTCGCCGTTATAGAGCAGGTGAGAGCTGCCGAGATAATCGCAGAGGACGTTGACATTTTTGACCGACAGATACTGGGTATCAAAGGTGTCGGTTGCGAAAGCATCGGCTCTGAAATCGGTGGAGATAACGTCGGAGGGACGGAGATTTATCATAACTCTCCAGGGCAGATCGCCGTTTTTCGCCAATCTCTTTGCAAACTCGTCGAGGATATTGCGGGAGGTGTAGTCAAGCTTTTCGCTGAAAATGGTCGCCGAGGTATCGAGCGCCACGGTGTTGAAATTGCCCGCAAGCGATATATAGGTGCGTCCCGACGAAAAGGTGGAGCGGAGCGCGGTATCGAAGATGCGGAATGCGGCGATGTAGTTGTCGACGTACTGCTCGACGTCGAGTTCGCCCATGTAGTTGTAGGAGCGGTTGCTGTTTATCTGGTATCCGACGATGAAGCTGCCTGCAAAGCCGTATTTTGCGCTCGGATCGGTGTATCTCTTAGCGATGAAGGTGGCAAACGACTCGAGATACAGCGCGCTGTCGCGGTTTGTAGCATCGATGGCGAAGAGCGAAGCGCCGCTTGACGAATCGCTGGTGTAATAAAGGCAGTCGAGCCCGTCGGACATGGTAGCCGCAGGAGCGCTTAAAATAAAGTTGATGTAGCAGTGAACACCCGATTGGGTGAGGTTTTTGATGCGATAGTCGAGGTATCCAAGCTTGTCGCGGTCAATATAGTAGGTGTTGCCTGCGTAGGTATACTGGAGCGAATTGCTTGATTTTGCCGTGAGGATGTAGTCGTTTATCGGTACGTTGATCACGGTATGGGCAACGCCGAGCTGTTGGGCATCGCTTATCATCTGAACGGCAAGACCTTTTTTAGAAAATGCCGTAGGATAGGGTGCAGTGTTTGAAGCGAGGAGCTCGGGGTTGTCGATGTATCGCACGTCGGAGATGATGGCGTAGTTGGTCTCGCTCGTTTTATAGGCGAGAAGATATCGCGCAAATACCGACTGCGAATTTACGTCAAAGGTGAAGGAAAGGGAGGGATTTGAGCTTGCCTTGGCGGATGCCACAGGAATAAGCTCGTTTAAGTGGGTGGTCTTTTGATAAGGGAAAAGCTCGAACAGGTAAATGTTCGAGTCATTCGAGTTCTCGATTACCGTAAGATGTGAATCTGTCACCGCAGCCGCCACGTCGAGGCGGTAGGAGTCCTTTTCGCGTATCAGTGTGACCGATTTGATCTCGGAAATATTCGCATTGGGCGCAGTCGCGTCGGACGCGAAGACGCAAAGAGACAGGGAGAGCAGCAAAACGATTGCCGATATGGCAAAAATCAGTTTTCTTTTCACTGAACGCACCTCACTTGATCTGGAATGGTTATCGGAGAAACGGATCTTAGTCAGACCCGTTTCTCCGTTGACTTTTTTATTACTGAGCGTATTACTGAGCAGCTTCGATAATGGCTGCGAAATCGGTGGGCTTTACCAAGCTTTCGACCTACCGCGAGTGGTGGCTTTTACTGAGCAACCTCAACAATGGCTGCAAAAACGGTGGACGTTGCTAATCCGCCGACCCGTTGCGAATCCAATGTATTACTGAGCAGCCTCGATAATAGTTGCGAAATCAGCAGGCTTAAGAGAAGCGCCGCCGATAAGACCGCCGTCTACGTTGGTCTTGGAGAGAAGGTCAGCAGCGTTGGCGGCGTTCATCGATCCGCCGTACTGGATGGTGAGACCCATAGCGGCATCGTTGTTGTAAAGCTTTGCAACAACGGCACGGATGTGAGCGCAAACCTCTTCAGCCTGATCGGGAGTAGCGGTAAGGCCGGTGCCTATCGCCCATACGGGCTCGTATGCGATGATGATGTTCTTGAGCTGCTCTTCGGTGATGTCCTTGAGAGCGAGCTTGGTCTGCATGGAAACGATTTCCTCGGTGATGCCGTTCTGACGCTCGTCGAGAACTTCTCCGAGGCAGAGTATAACCTTAAGTCCCGCATCAAGAGCGGCCTTGGTGCGGAGATTAACGGTTTCGTCGGTCTCGCCGAAGTACTGGCGGCGCTCGCTGTGACCGATGATAACGTATTCAACGCCGAGCTCGGTGAGCATATCGGCAGAGATCTCGCCGGTGTATGCACCCGACTTTGCAAAGTGTACGTTTTCGGCGCCTACTTTGATGTTGGTTCCTCGGGTAAGTTCGATGGCGGTAACAAGGGAGGTATAGGGGGTGCAGATAACGATATCGCAGCCGTTTTTGCCATCAACGAGGGGAATGAGCGCGGTGATGAGCTCCTTTGCTTCGGATGCGGTCTTGTTCATTTTCCAGTTGCCGGCAATAACTGCCTTTCTTGTTGCTTTGTTCATTTTAAGTAACGTCCTTTTATAAAGAATTTTTTGTGTTTATCAACAGTAAAGGGGCAGAGGAGGTAAAACTCTCTGCCCCTTGTATTTGCAAAAATTATTTGTCGAGCAGGCAAGCGATACCGGGCAGAGTCGTTCCTTCGAGGAACTCGAGGGATGCGCCGCCGCCGGTGGAGATGTGAGTCATCTTTTCGGCATAACCGAGCTGTTCAACAGCTGCAGCGGAGTCGCCGCCGCCGATGATGGATACAGCGCCGCTTTCGGCAACTGCCTTAGCTACGGAGCGGGTACCCGATGCGAATTTTTCCCATTCGGAAACGCCCATAGGACCGTTCCATACTACGGTGCCTGCACCCTTGAGTGCGTTGGCAAAGAGCTCTTCGGTACGGGGACCGATGTCAAGGCCCATGTATCCTGCGGGGATGGTGTCCGAATCAACGAGCTGGTAGTTGCAGTCGGGGTCGTACTTGTCGCCGCAACGGTTGTCGATGGGAAGAAGAAGCTTTACGCCCTTTTCCTTTGCGGAAGCGAGAATGCCTGCGGCAAGCTCGATCTTGTCCTCTTCGCACAGCGAATCGCCGATGGTGTAACCCTGAGCACGGAAGAAGGTATATGCCATACCGCCGCCGATGATGAGGGTGTCAACCTTGTTTAAAAGGTTGGTGATAACGCCGATCTTGTCGGAAACCTTAGCGCCGCCGAGGATTGCAACGAAGGGACGCTTGGGATTGCTGAGAGCGCCGCCCATGATGGAGATTTCCTTCTGAATGAGGTAGCCGCAAACTGCGGGGAGGTAGTCGGCAACACCTGCGGTGGATGCATGAGCGCGGTGAGCGGTACCGAATGCGTCGTTTACGAAAATGTCTGCAAGAGAAGCGAGCTCTTTTGCAAATGCGGGATCGTTTGCTTCCTCTTCCTTGTGGAAACGAACGTTTTCGATGAGCATAACGTCGCCCTCGTTAAGAGCGGCAGCCTTTGCCTTTGCATCTTCGCCGATAACGTCGGATGCAAGCTCAACCTTCTTGCCGAGAAGCTCGGAAAGACGTGCTGCTACGGGAGCGAGGGAGTATTTGTCGTTGAACTGTCCCTTCGGTCTGCCGAAGTGGGAGCAGAGGATAACCTTTGCACCGTGAGATGCGAGGTACTTGATGGTGGGAAGTGCTTCAACGATTCTCTTGTCATCGGTGATAACACCGTCAGAAAGCGGAACGTTGAAATCGCAGCGGGCTAAAACTCTTTTGCCCTTGACTTCGATATCTTCAATAGTCTTCTTGTTGTACATTATATTCACCTCAATATATAAATATGGGACTTATGGTCTCACCCTATATTCTAACACATCGCAGCCTTTTTATCAATAGCGAAATGTGAAATTTTACATTAAAAACACAATTTTTAAGCGGTTTTTTGCACTGTTGTTGCTATCTGACGACACAGTTCGGCTCAAACGAAGATTTTTGAGGATAATTTTTCGAAAGGTATTGTTCTTTTTGGGGATAATGTGGTATAATTTTGGCAGATGTAATAATTTTTATTCCGACATATCAAGATGCGGATAACAAGGGAAAATCGGGAGGGGAGACCCCTCCCCTACAATACAGCATCCCAAGTCAGATACATATTTTCACATACAACGACGAAAGACAAGGTATCATCATGAAAAAACCGTACACCGATCCGATATATATAGGCGAGGGCGCCACCGAGCGTCTTTACGACTTTCTGCGCGAACGATTCGGTGATTGCGCCGATCAGGGAATTACCGTCTGCGATGAAAACACCGAGCGCTTTTGCTACAATCTCCCCCCGATAATGCGCGTTGTTTACGGCGACGGAGTGCACGCGACCGACGTCGACGCATCGGAGATCGCCGATGCTGCCGCCGACTGCGAAAGTGCATTCGGATATCGCCCGTCATATCTTATTTCCTGCGGCTCGGGCAGTGTGCACGATCTTACCCGCTATGCCGCCCACGACATGGGGATCCCTTTCATATCATATCCCACCGCTCCCTCGATGGACGGCTTTGTATCGGCGATCGCCGCGATGACTATCGACGGCCGCAAGGTGTCCTATCCTTCCACTCCCCCGATCGCTCTTTTTGCCGATCCCGACGTATTTTGCACCTCACCTGCACGTCTCACGGCATCGGGCGTGGGCGATATCGTGGGAAAATACATATCTATCCTTGATTGGAAGGTCGCCGATATACTCGGAGTTGACAGAATGGACAGTGAGATATGCGCTCTTGTTGAAGAGGCTCTCGATACCGTTATGAAAATGTCGCCGAGCGATGAAGGGTACACCGAAAAGGTGCTCCGATGCCTCGTTTTGTCGGGGCTTTCGATACAGTATTACGGCTCGTCCCGTCCCGCATCGGGAAGCGAGCATCATCTTTCCCATCTCTGGGAGATGCACTGCATGAACGATCCAACCGATGCACTACACGGCGAGCAGGTGGGTGTGTCGACCTTGCTTGTGCTTGAAAAATACAAATCTCTGCTTGACGGCAAAATTTCCTTTATACCCAAGCGAGATAATATATGTGCCGAATATCTTTCCCCTGTTTACGGCGGGATAACCGAGGGCATTATCGAAGAAAATACGCCCTATCCGCTCCAGGGAGTTGATGGGGAGTTATCGCCCGAAGAGGAGTCAAAGATCCGTGAGCTGATCGAAGGTCTGCCGAGCGTGAACTTTATCCGCGATTATCTTAAGTCGGTGGGTGCGAAGACCACTCTTTCGGAGCTCGGACTGCCCGACAGCGACGATTTTGCTCAAAAATCGCTCGAGTTTGCGCCATACGCTCGCCGCAGACTTACCTTACTCAAGCTTATATAAAAAACGGTTGCTTCGAATGAAGCAACCGCATTAAATAAATTCTTTATTCGTCAAATGTGGGCAGAGTCGAGCCTGCATAGGGCATGAGCAGTACCGATGCATCCTGTCCGAGGGCATCGAAGGCTTCGGTCAGTGCACTGCCGAGCGACTCTTGCGGCTCCAAAAAGAGGGAGCGGACGAAATCGGCGTCGAGTCCCGATACGAGCATGATGCGCGCACGCTCAAGCACCATTGCAATAGCGGCGGCTTTGTGACCGCCGAGCACGAAGTCGCGCTTGATGTGATCGATCATATCAGATGCCTTTTCGTGACCTGTCATCCAATCCTCGAAATGCTTTTCGCCAAGACCCTCACTGCATTCGGCGATCCAGAT
>JAFXHW010000180.1 GCA_017533545.1 Clostridia bacterium | reverse complement strand
CGGGCAATCGCTTACCGTGAACAATTATTCGTTATTGCGCCGCGCCAGCGGACCAGTTGCCGTCGCGGAAGATGGGATATATCTTGCCGTCTTTGCCGACAGCGTCGATGGAGAGGTCGGCCGAGCCGATCATGAAATCGACGTGGATGATCGAATCGTTGATACCCATTTCGCGGCATTCCTCAAGTGTCTTTTTGTCGTAATCGCGCAGGCAGTTGTTGAATCCCATGCCGAGCGCGAGGTGACAGCAGGCGTTCTCGTCGAAGAGAGTGTTGTAGAAGGTGATGCCCGAATTGCGGATAGGCGAATCGTAGGGCACGAGGGCGCACTCGCCGAGATATCCGGCGTTTTCGTCCATGGTGATCATCTTGCGAAGGAGCTCTTCATTCTTCTCTGCCTTGCAGTCAACGGCTTTGCCGTCCTTGAAGGTGATGGAGAAGTTTTCAATAAGCTCGCCGCGGTAGGAAAGGGGCATTGTCGAAACGACGGTTCCCTCTGCCTTGCCCTTCATGGGAGAGGTGAATATCTCCTCGGTGGGCATATTGGGGTTGTATTCAACGCCCTCGATAGTTCTCTCGCTTCCGCCGATGAAAAGAGCCTCGGGGATAAGGCCGACCTTGAGATCGGTGCCGTTGGACGATTTGTAACGAAGCTCGACTGCCTCAAGCGAGTTGAGATAGTCACAGCGCTTCTTGAAATCCTCGTTGTGGTCTTTCCATGCCTGAACGGGATCGTCGCCGTCGGCACGTGCGGTGGAAAGAATTGCCTTCCAGAGCATTTCAACGGCAGTCGAT
Organism: Clostridia bacterium; assembly: GCA_017533545.1. The sequence continues at coordinate 2,881 of JAFXHW010000180.1, read as the reverse complement.
GCGCGCACGCCCGGGAAAACCTTCTTTGCCCACGCGACGCTGGGTACGGCGGCAATGCACCACTGATGGTGATTGTCCATCTTGTCGCGTATGGGTTTGATGATGGGATATCTCGCCTGAGACACCTTCGAAACCTTCTTCTGGTCGATGCCCTTAAGTCCGTCGGGATCCTCAGAAAGAATGTGGATAACCGCAGGAAGAACCTCGGCATTGTATTCAAGCTTTGCCTTTTCCCAATCGGCTATCTTCGAAAGGGTGGTATATGTTGCGTGGCGGTAGGTAACCTTTGTCAAAGGCTGATACGACCACTCGACTCTGACACGTTTTGCGCCTGCGCGGTAGCATTCCTCGGCAAGCATTTTGATAAATTCGGGCTGATCAAGGTCACAGTTGATGACAACCTCCTGACCCTTCTGCACGTTTGCGCCCATAACGGCGATCGCACGGGCATATTTCTGAAGTACGCTCTTTTTCATGATATGTGTCCTTTCAAAAAAACAATGCATTTTCACTTTTTACCATTATATCACAGCTTTTGCTCAAATTCAAGATAATTCGCGCTTTTTGGCCGACAAAACGATGCCCATCGCCCAAAGAAGTGCGACGTTCGATGATCCGCCGTAGCTCAAAAACGGAAGAGTTACTCCCACGATGGGGAGCACACCAAGCGTCATTGCGGCGCTTTCAAGTGTCTGCACGGTCATCCATGCACCGATTCCAATGCAGATGAGCCTGCCCTTGCCTCTTGCTCCCGAAAACATGACGCGCAGAATAACGAGAGTTAAAAGCAGGATCGTCAGAACTCCGACAACCGAGCCGAATTCCTCGCAGATACGTGCGATCATAAGGTCGGTACAGCAGGCAGGGATGGTTGGAGCTATTTCGGCATTGCCGAATCCCACCCCGAAAAGACGGCCGTTTGAAATTGCATTCATGGCGGTAAGGGCCTGCCAGCCATATCCGAGAGGATCACTTTCGGGGCTGAATCCTGCAATTATTCGGCTTTGGCGAAGGGGTCCGAGAAGATACCACGCGGCTGGCGACAAAAGGGCCGTGGCCCCGAGGCAGACGGCGAAATATCGTAGTTTTACGCCCGCGCCGTAGAGCATGGCAACGAAAATGATCAGATAGACCGCAGCAGAGCCAACATCTCCCTGGAGCAGTACCAAAAAGACTCCGAAAAGGCCGTGCGCCAGCAAAAAGAGAAGCCGTTTCGGACGGTTTATCTCGTCTGCAAAGCGTGTTATGTGGTAGGACAGGGTAATTATGTAGGCGATCTTTATGTATTCGGACGTTTGAATGTAAAGATTCGTGTTTCCGACGGCGATCCAGCTTTTGTTGCCCGCGCCCACTCCGATAAAGAGAGGAGCGAGCAGAGCGATCACCGAAAAAATGCCGAGCGCAAGGGCGGCGCGCAGATCGACGCGCTCAAAATCGAATCGCGAGAGGACGATCGCACCGACAAGACCGATGCCGACAGCCGCGATCTGCACCCATACGTCGGAGATGTGTACATTCGGATCGGACGAGGCGGCCGCTGAATATATATTAACGACGCTAAAGGCGCATAGGAGCAGGACCGAGGACAAAAGCAGCAAATCGAAGGCGGGGCGCTTTTTTTGAGTCTGATTTATCGATATCTTTTTCATAATTTCGGTAAGTTAAACATAGTGGGTCTGCAGTTTTTGATGCAGACCCACGTTGAGTGTTGATTTATTAATATGCCTTTGCCCAAAGAACCATGTGCTTGGCTTCTTTGCCGCAGCAGGCGCATTTTTCGCCGACGATCTTCTGATCGAGGGGAATGCAGCGCGAGCCGACACCGGTCTGCTCTTTGATGGCGTCTTCGCACGCCTCGTCGCCGCACCACATGGCGCGGATGAAGCAGTCGCCCTTTTCGGCGAGAACTGCTTTGATCTCGTCAACGGTGGTGCAATCGAAGGTGCGGCTTTCGCGGTTGGCGAGAGCCTTTGCATAAAGACCGTCGCGAACTGCGGTTAGTGCATCGCGTACAGACTCTTCAAGTCCGTCGAGCGAGGTGAAGGTCTTTTGACGGTCGAGACGGGAAACGAGAACGCACTGATTGGATTCGATGTCGCGCGGTCCGATCTCAAGACGGAGCGGAACGCCCTTCATCTCGTATTCGGAATATTTCCAGCCGGCACTGTTGTCGCTGTCGTCGAGTTTGACTCTTATTCCTGCGGCAACGAGACGAGCCTTAATTTCATTTGCCTTTTCGAGAACGCCCTCTTTGTGCTGGGCAACGGGGATGATTACTACCTGAATGGGAGCGATTGCGGGAGGAAGAACGAGGCCGTTGTTATCGCCGTGAGTCATGATAACTCCGCCTATCATACGGGTGGTGCAGCCCCAGGATGTCTGGAAGGGGTGAACAAGCTTGTTTTCCTTGTCAGTGAAGGTGATGTCGAACGCCTTCGAAAAACCGTCGCCGAAATAGTGGGAGGTCGCTGCCTGAAGCGCCTTACCGTCGTGCATCATTGCCTCAATGCAGTAGGTGGCTTCGGCACCTGCAAACTTGTCGCTCTCGGTCTTTTTGCCGTGGATTACCGGAATGGCGAGATCCTTTTCATGGAACTCGGCATAGATGTTGAGCATCTGCTCGGTCTCTGCGATAGCTTCCTCGGCGGTTGCATGCATGGTGTGACCTTCCTGCCACAAAAATTCGCGGGTACGAAGGAAGGGACGGGTGGTCTTTTCCCATCTTACTACCGAGCACCACTGATTGTAGAGCTTGGGCAGGTCTCTCCAGGAGCGGATAACGTTCTTATAATGCTCGCAGAAGAGAGTTTCGGAGGTGGGGCGAACGCAGAGCTTTTCAGTAAGAGGCTCTTTTCCGCCGTGAGTTACCCATGCGACCTCG
>JAFXHW010000179.1 GCA_017533545.1 Clostridia bacterium | reverse complement strand
CGATAAGTTCGATAGTGCCGCCCAAAATGTCGGTACCGTCGGTGACATAGCGGTTGTCGAGCATATTGGCGCCGATCTTAACGATCTGAGCCTCGCCCAGCTTCGAGCTGCCCGCCCAGACATTTGTCGAATAGAGCATATCGTATCGGCGCTGAAGAGAGGCGATGTCGGGATATTTTACGCATCCGCGCTTTAAAACTGCGGGAAGCAGAGTAGAGAGCGATGCCGTATTTTCGGCAAGAAGAGTAATAAAATTGATTGCAATGTAGTTCGTTTTGAATTTGTCGGTTTCTATGATGCTTAAATTTACGCCTTCGCATATCGGACGCTTTTGTAATTTCATTGCTTTTAACCTTTCAAATAGTGATAGGGCGCAAATTAAAAGAATGGATCATAAAGATGTGCGCCCTTATCATTTTACACTATTTAACTGTTTTTTTCAACCGTTATTTCGAGAAAATGGCTTCTTTTATCGAAAATAAAGCGATTGTTTACAATTTTTCCGTCGAGTTTGAAGGAGTTTTTTTCTCCCGAGCGGCATTTTACGGTGTAAAGAGTGCCGTGACGGTCGATTTTGAGAGTAAATTGATCGAAAGAATTGCAAAGAGAGGGGGCGAGGTAAAAGCCGTCCTTGTCCTCCTTGTATCCGATAAGATCTTCAAGCACCACCTTGTAATACCATGCCGCCGCACCCGTGTAAATAGTCCAGCCGCTCCGACCGAGATGACTTTCTGAGCTGTAAATGTCAGCGGCCAGGTAATATGGCTCGACGAGATAGCTTTCGCTGTGACGAGGACTCCTTGAGCGGTATATCGGATTCATAGCGCGCAAAATGCCGTATCCGCGCTCGTTTTCGCCTGTCTTCAGCAATCCCCATGCCGCCCAGATCGCCGCATGCGTATACTGACCGCCGTTCTCGCGAAGTCCGGGGCAATATCCCTTTATATATCCGACGTCGCGCTCCGAACGGTCAAAGGGAGGCACAAACAGCTTGTATATCTCGGCGTAATGGTCATAAAGCTTTTCATACCCGCTTTCAAGCGCCGACACGGTACGCTCGTTTTTACCGTCTACCACGGCAGCAAATGCCTGGGGAAGCGCGTCGATTTTGCACTCGAAATTGTTGTTTGATCCGAGCGGATAGCCGTCGCCGAAAAAGGCTCGCATATAGTGATCGCCGTCAAAAGCGTGCTTTTCGATAGCCTTTTGAAGTGATTTTTCGCTCTCGGCAAAGTAGTCAATGAGCGCGATATCTCCTCTCATTTCGCATATCGGGATAAACTTTTTAATCGTCAGACGGATGAAAAAGGCCAGCCAAACGCTCTCGCCACCGTTTTCTCCCACACGGCTCATGCCGTCGTTCCAGTCGCACTTGCCCATCAGGGGCAGACCGTGATTTCCAATGCGCGACAGCGCGCATCTAATGGCGCGCACACAGTGCGAATAGACGTCTTGTTTCAAATCGGAGAGCGCGGGCTTTTCATATCGTTCGCTTTCGTTGTCATCAAGAGGAGGAGATGAAAGATATCTCACCTGCACGTTCAGCAAAGAATCGTCGCCCGTCAGGCGCAGATACTCCGCCGTGACGTAGGGCAGCCAGACGTGATCGTCCGAGCACTTGGTGCGAATGCCGACGCAGTCGGTGTTCCAATGCCACCAGTGCATAACGTCGCCCTCCTCATACTGGTGAAAACATGCGCGAATGATGTGCGTTCTTGAGGTATTCGGTTGGCAGTACATTACCGAAAGGCAGTCCTGAAGCTGATCGCGGAATCCGTACGCTCCGCCCGACTGATAAAAGGCAGTGCGGCCGTACATTCTCGAAAAGAGAGTCTGGGGTAAAAGATGGTGATTGAACATTACCGAAAGGTATTCGGGTACGTCTGAAAGGGTTATTCCGCTGCACAGCTCCCTTTCGTTTGCTTTTCCGCATTCGTCGAGCGCATTATCGATATCGTCACCGCTTTTGAATTTTCTCAGAATATACTCACGAAGACGCTCGCTTGCATCGGCAAAAAGCAGATACGCACCCGATTCGATCTCTTCGATAGCAGGCAGGATCTTGGCGTTTTTATCGGGTGTCAGCTCAAATCGGAGGGACATTTTTTCGTCCGAGCGGCAGACGATCATTTTAAGCGGCAACTTTTTGTCAACTCCGCACTTTACGGTGTAATTAATATCGCCGCAAACGCCTTTCCATTCGGCGTATCCCGCACGGTAGACAACGCTGTTCGATACAGCGCAGAGATCGTACTGCTTTCCCGCGACCGATGCAATGATCCTCTCGCCAGAAAAGCCGAGCAGGATGTCGTTTGACCAGGGCGTCAGCCGACCCTCGCGTGAGTTTTTGAACCAGCTGTATCCGAGCGAGTTCTGGCTGACAAGACAGCCGAACTGCTTTGAAGCATAGATGTTGCACCAAGGCAGCTTTTGAGGACCTTTTGCTATTGCGATATCGCCGCCGTCAAAGGAGAAGGAATCGTGTATCTTCACATTTGACGGATTTGCAATCGCTCGGTTGATCTCACAGACGTCGACGACCTTTTCAATATCTCTTGCCTTTTTTTCGCCTTCTGCGATTGTGGCAAAGACAGTTTTTGAATCGATCATTGCCGATAGCTTTGAGTATATTTTCAGCCTTTCATATTCGGCATCACACGTGTGTATGCCGCCTCGTTTTTTGAAAAAGTCACCGCAGCCGAGCGAGGATATAAGATGATTTATCGCCTCGGCGTTAGGCGCGCCGTATTTGTCGGCATCGGAGGCCGATATGACAAGGTCAAAGCGTATGCCGGCAATAGTGAGGTATCGGTGCGCGGTGATGAAAGATGCGAGCAGGCGCTCGGTACTGCTTTTTAAATGGGAAGAGTCAAAGCAATCGTCCGACAGACAGAGCGCAATGATGGGAAAATCGCCCGAGATACCGAACGACCAAAGATAATTTAGAGGGGGCAAGGTTGAACGGCGATCCGATCCGGGCAGGTATATCGAGCTTAAAATAAGGGAGGATGCGGAGGTCATAGGGCTGTTTTCAAAGACGTTTGCACCGTATGCCAGAGCTTCGCGTGCGCTCACGATGGGGCCAAGCGATCGCTCGAATACGCTGTCGGTGCGCTTCGGCTTCTTTTGCATCGCCAGCGCGCGGATCGTTTTAAGCGCACTGTCTTTACTGTAACCGAAGGATATCAGAAATTCGCAGTGATATCGTCCCGACTTGCTGATCGATCTTTTCGTCAGCGCGCATACGGGGATTATGCAGGGACCGTTTTTCTCGCCCTCAAAGCTATTACCCGCGAGTGAGATTATGTCGCCGATTGCATAATTCTGACCTAAAATCCGGTCGCGGCGGCATTCAAAATCGCTGTATGTCAGCCCGCCCGTCATATATACAGCCATATAAAGATCCTGCTCGTTTATCGCGCGCGGACGGCGGTGGAAGATCACGGTTCGAAGCGATTCGTCGTAGCTGCTTTCGAGCGACAGATCAGAAAAGGCGACGTGAGCATTGTAGTCGTCCTTTTTTGCCATAACAGGTTCAAAGTACAACAGCGGAGCGATTTCTGTAAAATCGCCCACGGCATCGAGTGTTATGCAAAAACATGAGCGCGTGCCGTGCAGGGTAATCGATGCCGATGCATGAAATCCCGGCTCGTCCTTTTTTAGCATGATGGAGGTGTCGCTTGCCGAAAAGGAGCCCGACGAGATCTCGTATATCGCATCGTCCGCTTTGAGTGCCAGACGAAGCGAATGGATGTCATCGCCGTCAAAACAGTCACGCGAGAGGCAGTATTTGCCGTCATAAAGACAAATATTGCCCTTGGATGTTGCAACTACCCTTGCCTTGTTGTTCGACAGTATGGCGGTGGCCAAGGGCGTATTTTTGTCTTTTTTATTGCTTTTTACCCGAGCATATCGCTGTACTGCGGGACGTTTTGATGCCTTTTGCGCTTTGGTGTAATAGTCGGCGCGCTCGTCAAGGATCAGCTCGGCGCACCGATTGAGGGGGTCTTTCAAAAAGCGGCGGACCATGATGTTGTCAAAGCAGTAATTGCCTGCAGATGTGATGCTCATTCCGATATGATGTGACATGAAACTGCGGATGAAGGCATAGCCGTGACCGACGCGTGAGGGGGTAAAATCGGCGCTCTCATAAAAGCCGTAGCGGCCGTACATACCGAAGTTTTCCATGCGGGAGAGATTTAAAAGAGACGATTTCGGGGAGTGCGGCAGGGTGAGAAAAGATGAATAGGGGGACAGCACGTTTTCACGTGTGTAATACCGCTTTTGAGCAAGCGATGAGCAGCCGAATGCGCGGTATTGATAGTTCATATCTCCGTCAAAGGCATAGTATCCGCTCTCCGACCGTCCCCATATCCCGCATATCGAGCGTTTTTTCTGCCTTTTAAGGCAAAAATCGAGTGACGAATAAAAGGCTGAGCCCTTTTTTGCGGGGAGAAGGATTGAGGGCATGAAATATTCGAACATTGTGCCCGTCCATGAAAGAATTCCGCGGTCTCTTCCTGCCGAAACGATTATGCGGCGAAGCTTTTTGCGCGTTTCGTCGTTGTATGGTAAAATGTCACGCGATGATGCATAGTAGTACAGAAGGGCCGACTCGGAGCAGAAAATATCGTAACAGCTATCGATTATCTTTTCCGATGAGGCATCGTATCCGATTGAAAAAAGTGCTCGCTTTTTGTTGAACAGAAAGGCAAAGTCGCATTTTTGGAGATATTTTGAAATACGCTCGGACAGCGCGGTCAGTTTTTCGCATTCATGCGAATAGTCCTTTATTCCTTCGGAAATGGCAGACAGACAAACGGCGAAATTACCGCAATCGACCGATGATATAAAGGGCGCGCCGATAACGTCGAGAGTTCGGGTGTCGTACCAATTATAAAGCAGTCCGCGGCATACTGCGAGTGAATCTACTGTGTTTAAGGTGTTATGCAGTCTTGAAAAAAGCTCTTCGCTTGTAATAAGCGAAAAATCGCGTGCGGACAGAACGGACAGCATATAAAGACCGATATTAGTGGGGGAGGTGCGGTGGGCCACCGACTCGTGCGGAGATATCTGCACGTTGTCGGGGGGCAGGAAATTGTCCTTTTCGGTTACGTTGTCCGAAAAATAACGCCACATATCCTTGACGTACCGACGCACGGTGTCAATATCCTTTTCGGACGGCACGCGTTTTGTTTTTTCTTTTGAAAGAAAATAACAAGCAAAAGGAAAACACAGCCACAAAAGACCGACGGAAAAATGCAAAAAGGTAGGGGATAGGATCAAAAAAAGAGCGCCGAAAATGAGCGAAAAGGGCATGGCACGACAGTATGACAAAATACTGCCCGACTTCATTTTATCGCTGTCCGATGCGGTTACCCATTCGAGCATTTTTCTTTTTGAAATTTTTACACGGTATATCGCACGAACGATGGCATCGAAAGAAAGGGAGGCTGTATGACTTAAAGAGGCCAGCTCAAAAAGAGTGCTTTTTGCCGATTCGGCAATTATTTTCGTCGTTCTTGCCCTGAAAAGAGTGACGATAAAGGGCAGGATAATATAGCTTACCGCCGAAAGTAAAAGCAGCACGCGATGCTTGTAAAAGGGGGAGATGAGGCATAAAAAGAGGGCGTAGTGACCGAGTATCGCGCGGCGGACGTTGTCGTAAAGCTTAAAGCGGGAAAAGAGAGAAAGGGGCTTTTTGGCGTGAAAGATCGCTTGCACGTCGCCGCGTACCCATCGGTGAAGGCGCTTGTAATAGGATAGTGCATTTTTTGGAGTCGAGTCGCTTAAGGTAATGTCGCTTGCAGTGCGGCAGGAGAGATAGCAGCCTTCGAGCGCATCGTGGGATAAAACGCTCTCGCCGTCGAAAAGCCCGTCGGGCAGTGAGGCAAAGGAAGAAACGTCGATAATACCCTTGCCGCAGAAAAGGCCCGATGAGAAAAGATCCTGATAGAGATCAAACGATGCCGATGAATAAATGTCCCGTCCGTGATCGCCGCCGGTGACAGAGGCAAAGGGGGAGGAGGCAGCCGAATCGAGCTTTGTGCTCATATGGGGCTGGATTATGCCGCAGCCCTTGGTAACGATACCATTTTCCATCGCGACCTTGTGTGCCGGATGCGATATCGCACCGACGAGGGAAGAAAGCGAGTTTAAAGAAAGCTCGGTGTCGGCATCGAGGGTGATGAGATATTTTGTCTTATTAAGAAGTCCGTTCGGCATGATTATTGTGTCAAAATCGCGCTCATCTCCCCCAATAAGGGCGATAATATCACATACAGCGCCGCGTTTGCGCTCGCGTCCCATATATCTCTGCTCGCTTTTGGAAAAGACACGTTTGCGCATGAAAAGGGCGAAGCGGTCGCCGTATTTTTCATTCAGCTCACCGATTTTTGCACGTGCAAAGGCTATGGCATCGCTGTCGCATTCGCTTGTTTCGCTGTCGCTGTCGAAAAGGTCGCCGAGGATGCCGAAGGTGGCATATTCGGCATTGCGGTTGGCCAGATAATACCGCTCCAGCTTTTCGAAAAGCTCGCTGTCCCTCTCCTTTCCCGAAAGCAGTGTGGTTATCACACAAAGGGTGTAGGCATCATTATCGATACATTCCTTTTTTATGCGCGCGGTGGGGACGGGAGGCAAAAGCATAGACAAAATGCTGTCCAAAAGCCGTTTTGACAGCTCGAAAAAGGGGCATAGCGCGATAATTGACGGAAGTATTGCGCGGCTGACGGCATAAACAAGGGCCGAGAAAACAAGACAGAGCGCAAAGACTGTCGGATAATACATGATTGCTAAAACGGGATGCCGCGGATATATATCGTCTTTTTCGGCGACGATATTTGCGGCAGATGACTCCGAAATACGCATTTTTTTCGCATACCGCACACAGCTTTGGCGGTAAAGACCTTTTGTTTGTATATCCGATCGGGCGAAGGCAGCCGGTGATTTTTCGTAAAAAGTTTTTTCCGCATCCGAAAGATTAAACAGAACAAGCTCAAAATCGAGCGTGTCGAGATTGCGAAGAGAACGGCAGACGGTATCGAGAAGCTTTTGATCTCTCTTTTTTCGCGTGCGATACAGATGCATGACAAGCTCAAGTGTGACAAGATCGCAAAGGCAGAAAAGCTCACCGTATAAAAAAGGCGAGTAAGGTTTTAAAAAAGAAATGATGTCATTTTGCTCCAAATTGTAATCGTGCTGTTCGAGCATTTTTTTAACGAGAGCGCGAAGCTTTGCAACTTTAACATCGGGCTGTATCCGGATGGCACTTTTAAGATGCTCCGATACAAAATAAATATCGTCGGTATCCCCGAAGGCAGCGATAAGGGCGCGTCGTATCAAATAAAAATCAGGCATAAAAAATATCTCCGTCACAGTTAATGTACGGAGATATTATTTGCTGTATTTGCTTTTTTATGCTAATCATCAAACCGACGGATTATCTTGCCCATTGTTACGAGCGCTTTTTTTGCCCGTCTCTTTTCAATATCGGTGTTGCCGTATTCGATAAGCTCGAAAATTTCGGTAAGATCGGAAAGAGAGGCATCTGGCATGCGGCTGTGTACCTTTTGCATGATCTGACGCGGTGTGTCCGATTCGGCAAGCTTGTAGTTGCCCGATCTCCAGAGAGAAACGAGAGTACGGTAGGAAAATTTGAGCTTTTCGCTGTCCGACGGTATTGCCGACAGCTTTGACAGATACGTGCGGTATATACTGCCCTTTTTCGGCACTGCCGAGCTTTTTTTGCCGGCTGACTTTTCGTCGATTTTGATTTCCTCGTCCTTGTAGTCGAGTATAAAGAAAGGCATCTCGTCCTTTTTTTCTCGATACTTGAAAATGTAGCTGAGAATGTCAACTATCGCCTGCGACAGACGCTCAAAAAAGCGCTTTATCGCGCCCCAGACGTCGCGGCGTCGGCTGATTATGAAAAATGCACCGACGAGCACGATCATGAGGAAGAAGAAAAGGAAGAACACTTTTGCCGCTCCGCCCGAACTGTCGGAGACATCGAGCACTTCGGCAAAAAAGTTTTGTGAAGACGCATCAGCGCCCGAGCCGTATTCTTTGCCGCTCGAGCTGTTTTTTGATGCAAAAACAATGCCCAGCGTGTAAAACAGCACCATTCGTGCGATTACCGACAATCCTACGACCACCGATAAAACGGCAAGCAGAACGATCAGCGATGCAAGTACGAGCACACCGATAACGGCGGCGTTGTAAAAACGTGATGCATGCGAAATATGAGTGTTTTCAGCTTTTGAAAAGATGGAGATAATGTTGCTTTGATTTAATAATGTGACCGCGCAGATAATGAATACGACAAAGGCAAAGGTGGTAAAAAGCTGGGTCTTGCCCGAAAAGAATATAGCGGTTACCACGGAGTTTGCGAAGAATGAGAGTATGAGCGGTATAATGTTTCTTACCGATACAACACGGCTTGGCGGAATAAACCACAAAACCACTCCTGTCATCAAGCAAAAGAGAACCACGACGGCAAAAATCAGCGGCAAGAGTGAGTATTTATCGTAACGGAGTCCTTCAACGTTTTGCGACAGATATATAAGCCACTTGTCTGCGGCGAATTTGACAATGATCGCTAAAACAAGGCTGATAACCGTCGCAAAAAGCGAGTCGACAAAGGAATAAAAGTCTTCGCTTCGCTCGTATGCACCGTCATCGGCTACTCGCTGTACTTTAAATACCGCCCCTGCAAATGCCTGAAGCGCGTATCCGAGCACGATAAGCAGCGTCGGAACGCATATCGACATCGCAAGTATATAGGGGACGGAACCGTTCAGAAAGTTGAACACCCAAGGACTTACGAGTGCGCCCATTGCGATTATTGCCAGGACGGTGAAGAAGAGGGGCGTTTTGGCTCTTTTTTTAATCATTTGATGCCCTCCTTTCGAGATAGGTGTTGTAGAACACCTCAATATCCGAAGGAATGGCCATTGCATTCTGGCTGGCTTCGGTGACGTAGAACATCACGCGTATTCCCGCACGGCGCATGATATCGTGAAAGACGATCATACGCTCGTCGATGTAGGCGGATACGATTATAATATTGCCGCCGTTTGAAAAATAATAGGGGTTTTGCGATATCGCGTCGAGCATCTTGTCGGCGGGGCAGGATATCTGCATTTCGATGCCGGCGAGCAGACGGAGCGCTTCGATCGTTTCACCCTTGCCGCGGTAGGCCTTTGTTACAGATATATCGCCCTCGTCGTCGAGTCCGAGCGTTTTCGGAGGAGTGTTTATAAACATTCTCACGGGGATATTTGAAGCCGATACGCGGTCAATTATCGATGCCGCTACCGTGATGCAGTCCTCGATGTATTCGGGCGAACTCGGCGTGTCGCGGTGAAGCTCGATCGGACGCGACTGCATATTGAGGATAATGTTGAAGGTGTGCTGTTCGGTAAAATCCTCGATGTTTACCATAAGATGACCGTGTACGGCTGTCGATGTCCAGTTTATCTTCGACATCGGATCAAGAGGGGTATATTCGCGTGAGCCGCTGATCAAAAGCGGATCGGATATAAGAGAGCGGGGGACACTGACATCACCCGAAAGATAGTGCGACGAAGTAAAAGCACCGTCAAGCTCGACGGGACGGGGAAGTACAACGATGCTGTTTTTGCGCCCCTTTGGAACCTCAAGTGACTTTGAAAGGGCGTTAAAGCCGAAAAGATCGTTGGTCACCATGAGCACTCGTCCCGGAGTGTATACGCCTCTCTTTTTGCAGTTTACTCGCCAACGGCGGCGAATACACTGCGCACTCTTTAAAACAAAGGCGCTCTGATTTACGCGTGAAAAGGAGTCGGCGGCATTTTTTTTGCCGCTCTTGTCGGTGAAGCGAAAATACAATCCCTCCGGGAGCTCGGTGTCGATGCGGATTGAGGGAATGGGCAGATTTTTGCCGTTGCAAAGCTCCTCGTACATGAAGATGTCCTCGCCCTCGAATACCTCTTCGGCGCTTAATTTAACGTCGTAGGAAAGGGAATCAAAGGCATGACGCTCGTATATTTTGCTTTGTACCATGTAAACGATAACTGCGGTTATAAGGATGGCGAAAAACAGCATTTGATCCTCCTTTCTTAATTTGTCAGATGAAAAATCACTCGATGGGGGCGGGCACTTTTTCTACGATATATTCGATGATGTTTTCGTTCGATTCGGACAGACGGATGGTGTTTTGCGAGCGGGAGATTATTCTGTGCGAGAGCACGGGTACGGCAACGGCCTTCACGTCATCGGGGATGACGTAGTCGCGTCCCGACATTGCCGCCCATACCTGGGCGGTACGCATGAGGGCGAGTGTGCCGCGAGGGCTGACACCGATGCGCGTTTTTTCGCTGTTTCTGGTCTCGTTCGATATTGCAACGATGTATTCCTTTACCGAATCGGAAACGGTTATCTTGCCTACATCGCTGTACGCGGCATTGACCTCCTCCTTCGATGCAACTGCGGCGATCGATGCCAACGGACTTTCTTCGATATATTCGTCAAGAATCATCTTTTCGGCATCCTTTTCGGGATATCCGAGGGAGATGCGCATGAGGAAGCGGTCAAGCTGAGCTTCGGGGAGCGGGAAGGTGCCCTGCGATTCGATCGGGTTCTGAGTGGCGATAACGAAAAAGGGGCGGGGGAGAGGATAGGTTACGCCGTCGATAGTCGCCTGATATTCTGCCATACATTCGAGCAGAGCCGATTGGGTTCGCGGAGCTGTACGGTTGATCTCGTCGGCGATGACGATATTGGTGAAAAGCGGACCGCGGCGGAAGACAAACTCGTTTGTCTTCTGATTATAGAAGTTGATGCCCGAAATGTCGGAAGGTAAAAGGTCGGGCGTGAACTGGATTCGCTTGCATTCGGCATCGATCGACAGTGAAAGCGCCTTTGCAAGATTGGTTTTGCCGGTTCCGGGGATATCGTCGAGCAGAACGTGGCCTCCGCTTAAAAGCGCGGCAACGATAAGACGGATCTTGTCGTCCTTTCCGTAAATAACCTTTTGTATATTTTTGCAGATCGCTGCGGATATTCTCTGAATTCTTTCAAAATACATTTTTTCACACAATCCTTTTATTAAAATTCATAATTCCATTATATATTAATATTTATCCTTAAATGTTATCATATTGTTAAACTTGAAATTAGTGATATGCTATTGAAAAAAGCTCATTTTTGGTGTATAATAATCAAAATGGCGTAAAAATGCGCAAAAATCGAATTTTGGATGAGCAATATTGCTTTCGGAGAATATAAATGAAGCTTGTAAAAGAGATTTTTTCGGCATCGGTAAAGAGGTTTATCGCATCGTGGTGTGCGATGGCTTTTTTGCTGCTTGCTGTTTTTAATAACGATTTTACCGACCCCTCTTTTGCGGGCGACTTTTCCGTCATTTCGGCGCTTCTGATCACATGCTCGTTTTTCATCTTTGCCACCATTATCCGTCTTGTTGTTAAAACGGAAATTTTTGATAATGTTTTTCTGCTTCTCAGTGTGCTTGTCTATGCATACACCCTTGTGCATAGGCATGCCGACCTTTATTTTTACATCGGCATAATGCTTGTCGTTGCGATCTTGTCGATATATCTTTTCGGCAACGACAGATTTGCTCTTGAAGGGAAGAATATCAGACCGGTGTTCGTATATATCGTCGTAGGCGCGGCGGGACTTTTCTGCTTTGGCTATATAGCTTTGCAGACGGTCATGCGCTATATCACTTACAGCGCTCCAAATTTCGATTTCGGCATATTCGTGCAGATGTTTCACAATATGGCGACAACGCTTCTGCCCGACACGACCTGCGAACGTGATATGATGCTTTCGCATTTCGCTGTTCACACCTCGCCTGTTTTCTATCTCATTTTGCCCTTTTATTGGCTTTTCCCCTCGCCGATAACCTTGCAGATCGCGCAGGCCGCCATCGTTGCAAGCGGCATCATTCCGCTCGTGCTTATTTCAAGGCAGCTAAAGCTGCCGCCTCTCGTCACGGGCGCGCTCTCTGTTGCCTATGCATTTTATCCTGCGGTGTACGGCGGCTGTTTTTACGATATACATGAAAATTGCTTTTTGCTCCCCCTCATTCTCTGGCTTTTCTATTTTATCGAAAAGGAAAAGTATATTCCCGCATTTGTTTTTGCTTTCCTCACTTTGACGGTTAAGGAGGACGCTTTCATATATGTGCTCTTTGCGGGACTTTACCTCATCTTAAGCCGCAAAAAGTATAAATTCGGCATCATTATCTCTGTCGTTTCGCTTGCGTATTTTGCGCTTGTCGCTTTCCTTATGACCAAATTCGGTCAGGGCATAATGGCGGGCAGGTTTTCAATCTACATAACAGATGACGGCGGACTTGTCAGCGTGGTCGTCAATCTTTTGCGTAACCCCGCGCTGCTCTTTTCCGAATCGTTCGACTCGGAAAAGCTGCTTTTCGCTATTCAGATGCTGCTGCCGATCGGCTTTTTGCCCTTTATGGGCCGCGACGTCTCCCGTTTGACTTTGCTTTTACCCTTTTTGCTTATCAACATCATGCCCGATT
>JAFXHW010000178.1 GCA_017533545.1 Clostridia bacterium | reverse complement strand
GGTCATTCCGCAGAAGGGGCAACAGATGCCGAGGATACGGTATGTCGGGCAGAGGCTTCCTAAATATTTTGATAAAAAGTAAAATATAACAAGCACCGCCGCGCCCGCGCCTGCGTGCTTGAGCATTATTATGAGAAATTCCTTCGGCGTGTATTTTTTCATCCTCCCGCTCCTTTCGCCGTAGTTGGGATTATTATATCATATTTTTATGTGCTTTACAATATTTTTATTATTTTTGTTCCAATGAATATGCTTGTTCTATCCGCTCAAAGTTTTACTTTAAGTTATGAAAAGATGCAATCTTCGGGTGTCGTCTGTTTGAAGCGCAGGAGTTATTCCGAGCTCTGCTTAAGAATCTTCAAAAACTTTCCGCTGTTGCAGTTAATATTATTATGTAAACCCCTTGCAAATCTCCGAAAAAAGTGCTAAAATATATTTATCTATGTAATCAATTTCTAAGGAGATATAAAAATGCACGCTATAATGTACGGTGCCGGCAATATCGGCAGAGGCTTTATCGGTAAACGCTTTTTTCTTTCGGGCTGGGACGTTACCTTCGTTGACATCAACGAGGCTGTTGTAAATCAGCTTCAGGCTGATGGCGGATATCCCGTTTACGTTACAAGAGGTAACGAATACGTCCGCGAATGGGTCGGAAACTGCACGGGCTTCAACGGACGCGACGTTGACGGTGTTGTAAAGCTCATCGCTGAGTGCGACATTCTCGCAACCTCTCTCGGCGTAAACGTGCTCCCCTACGTTGCCGAAAATCTCGCAAAGGGCATCGCGGCTCGTTACGCTGCAGGCGCAAAGCCCCTCAATATTCTCATTTGTGAAAACCTTATCGGATCCGAGAAGATCCTTCGCGGCTACGTCCGCCCCTACATTCCCGAGGAGCTCGTTACGTATTTTGAGGAGCAGATCGGCTTCGTTTCCTGCTGCGTAGGAATCACAGTTCCTCCTACACCCAAGAAGTTCACAGACGAGAATCCCCTTGCTGTCTGCACAGACTATTATAATGAGCTTCCCGCAGACCTCGCGGCATTCCGTCCCGTCGGCGCACCCACGCCCGATATGAACGGTCTCATTCCCTTCACGCCCTTCGATTTTTATATCGAGCGCAAGCTGATGCTCCATAATATGGGCCACGCTACGATGGCGTACCTCGGCTACCAGAAGGGTCACAGCTACATTTACGAGGTCGGCCGCGATCCCGAGATCAAGTACATCCTCATCCGCGCTCTCGACGAGTCCGCGCGCGGTCTTGCAAAGCGTCACGGCGCGTCTCTCGACGGACTTATGTCCTTTATCGACAACCTTATCCCGAGACTCGACAATCCTCTCCTCGAGGATACTCTTCTCCGCGTAGGTAAGGACACCAAGCGCAAGCTCAGCCCCTCCGACAGACTTGTAGGCGCGTTCAACTGCGTCAAGGAGAGCGGTAAGACTCCCGCATACCTTGCTGTCGGCATCGCCGCGGGACTTCTCTGGGACTGCGAAGGCGACGACGCGGGCAAGGAAGTCAGCACCTGTGCTAAGACCGAAGGCGTTGCGGCGGCTCTCGCTAAATATTCGCAGATCACCGACGAGGCAGACGTCGCGCTCATCAAGAGATTCTACGATATGCTCGCCGCGAAAGCTCCCTTCGCGGATATCATCGCGGCGCTGAACGAATACGCGGAGTAAATGTAAAATGCAAAATGCAGAATGCAAAATGCAAAATTAAGGTTAATTTTGTTTTTTGCGTGATAGCCTATTGTATTATTCTAAACTTACATTTTGCCAAATAAAAAATCGAGATGTATTGAAGTTTGATCTTCAATACATCTCGATTTTTCAATTTACTTATTATAGGTTTAATCCTGACAAAGAATTATCAAAACAGAGCATAATTAATTTCCAAGGTATGCTTTTTGAGCAACGTGAAAAAAGCTACCTCAATTTTGCATTTTGCATTCTGCATTTTGCATTTTACAGTCTGCGTGATAGCTTATTGCATTGATATAATCTGAAGTTTTGCAAAAAAATAAATAACAAAATCGAGATGTTTTGAAGCTTGATCTTCATTACATCTCGATTTTCTGTTTACTTGTTATAGGTTTGAGCAGAACAAAGGATCATCCAAGCTGAATAAAATTATTTAAGGTATGGTTTTCGAACTTCGTTCGAAAACCTTCCATATTTTGCATTTTGCATTCTGCATTTTGCATTTTACAGTCTGCATTCTGAATTTTGCATTTATCAGCTTAATTTTCACCTTTGTGTTTTTTTTCTAATACTAAGTATCCTTACGAAAACGGGGCTGAGGATGCCGTTCATAAGTACTTCGATGATGAAGTTTGCGAAGGCGAGGGCAATAAATACGCCGAATCCCGCGCCGGCAACGCCGACGATCTCACCGATAGCCTCGGCATAGGGCATAAAGAATACCGCGCTTCCGAGAAGGAAGATTCCCGTGTTCACGATCGGGCAGGTGAGGGATGCGAAGATCGCGGAGAAGTAGCCAAGCTTCTTGAAGAGCAGCTTGTAGACGAGTCCCGCCGCAAATCCGCATGCCGCGCCCTTGAGAAGAACGGTGATGATCGTTCCGGGGACGCTGAATGCGAAGAAGAGTGCCGCGTTTCCTGTCAGCAGAACCACGATTCCGAATACCAGACCGAGCCACGCGCCGATCAAGGGTCCGCAGAGGCAAGCGCCGATCGCAATGGGTATCAGACCGATTGCGGTCGAAAAGGGCCCGAAAAAGGTCGTGTAGGTCGCCAAAACCTGAAAAACGATGACAAGTGCTGTCATCATTGCCGCCATTACAAGCTTTTCGGTGCGGTTTCTGTACTTTGTTGTTTTCATAAATTCCTCCTTGCTGTCGTCCCGATAGGGTACAACGCTGAATTAATTTATATTTTCTCCGAAGAGTAAATATTCAGTTGTTCTTTTTGTAAAGAATATTGAGTCCACGGAGCACGAGGTGCTCGTCGTAGGTAAATTCGTGCGAAAGATGGGGAGTTATGAGTCCCGATTGGCTTCCCGTGACGATCAGGGGAAGATCGTCTCCTATCTCCGCGCGGATGCGGTCGATCATACCGTCGATCATGGATGCGTTTCCGTAGATGATACCCGAGCGCATACAGTCGGCGGTGTTTTTTGCTATGACGGCTCCGGGAGCGTCGGGATCGATATTCGGGAGCAGAGCCGAGCTTTTTGAGAGCGCGTCGAGTCCCATCAGGACTCCGGGGATGATCGAGGTTCCGATAAATGCGCCGTTTTTGTCAACGACAGTCATTTTCGTTGCCGTACCGATGTCAATTATGAGCGAGGGCGAGCCATAGATATAATGCGCGGCGACCGATGCCGAGATCAGATCCGCGCCGACGGATGAGGGAATATCGCATCTGATGCCGATGCCCGTTTTGATGCCGGGACCGACCATCAAGGGCTCGATCGAGAAGAGGAGCGAGATCGCGGATTTTACCGTGGGGTTGAGCGAGGGCACGACCGAGGATATGATCGCTCCCGTGATGCTTTCCCTTTTGACGGAGTAAAGCGCGAGGACGGATATGATCGACGCGGCATATTCGTCGGATGTTTTTTTGGTATCCGTGCCGACACGCGCAACAAATGAGAGTGCATCGCCATCGAATCCGCCGAGCATTATTTCGGAATTGCCGATATCAAGCGTCAGTATCATTGTCCCTGCCTCCTTTTTTTTGTAAATTATATCACAAATCGCGCGATCAGTCAACTGTTTTTCTGAATTTTGTCCCTCCTGCGGGTGCGTACAGGTAATTACACGCCCTCATAGAGATTTTGTCGATATCCTCATAATTTTGAATTTGCAAATCGGGACCCATCCCCCACCCCGTCTCGCTGCGGCTCGGTCACGCCGCGGATCTGACAGTCACCCGGACTGTCATTCAATACCGCGTCGCCGCTTCGCTACCCGTCAACCGGGAAGGGG